>JBFJYB010000105.1:0-7919 GCA_041622835.1 Acidimicrobiales bacterium
CGACCCGAGGAGCCAACGGTGCGCGAGCTGCTGACACTGGCCGTCGTGGTCTTCGGGTATGCCCTCGTGTCGCACCGCGTCGAACGCCTGGCCGTGACCGGGCCCATGGTCATGGTCGCAGTCGGGCTGGTCATCGGTGACGGTGGGCTGGGCTGGCTCGAGCTCGAGCTCGAGACCGAGTCGGTCAGCCTGCTGGCGGAGGCCACCCTCGTCCTCGTGCTGTTCTCGGACGCGACCCGCATCGACCTCAGGCGTCTGCGCGCCAACTTCGGCATCCCGGCTCGGATGCTGGGGATCGGCCTGCCGATGACCGTCGCGCTCGGGACCGTGGCGGCCGTGGTGCTGCTCGACGGGCTCCGGTTCTGGGAGGCGGCGCTGCTGGCGGCCATCCTCGCCCCGACCGATGCCGCACTCGGCGCGGCGGTGGTCACCGACCATCGGCTGCCGGTGAGGATCCGCCAGAGCGTGAACGTCGAGAGCGGATTGAACGACGGGCTGGCGGTGCCCGTGGTCACCGTGATGCTGGCGTTGGCCGCGGCCGAAGAAGAGGGCGACACCGCCGAGTGGGTCGAGTTCATCGCCCGCCAGATCGGCTTCGGCCTCGTCATCGGCGTCGCGGCCGGCTACGCCGGCGGTCTGCTTCTCGACCACTTCGTCAGCCGAGGTTGGGTCGACGGCGCCCTGCGCCAGATCTCCACGCTGGCCATCGCGGTCGCGGCCTTCGCCGGCGCCGAGCAGATCGAGGGCAACGGCTTCGTCGCCGCGTTCGTGGCCGGCCTGACCTTCGGGGCCGTGGCCCGAGCCCACTGCCCCCACGTCCAGGACTTCGTCGAGGACGAGGGCGAGCTGCTCACCCTGTTGACGTTCCTGGTCTTCGGCGCGGTGATCGCCGGACCTCGCCTCGACGAGCTCACCTGGCAGATCGCCCTCTACGCCGCGCTCAGCCTCACCGTCGTCCGCATGCTCCCCGTGGCCGTCTCGCTCATGGGCGCCGGCCTCCACCGCGAGACGGTCGCCTTCTTCGGCTGGTTCGGGCCGCGGGGCCTGGCATCGGTCGTCTTCGGCATCCTCGTGATCGAGGAGGTCGACCTCACCGGCGGCGACCTGGTCTTCCGGGTCATGGCCTGGACCGTGCTGGCCAGCGTGTTCCTGCACGGGGTGACCGCCCGCCCCTGGGCCGCAGGCCTGGCCGCCCGCCTGGACAGCATGGTCGACGACGAGCCCGAGATGGCCGAGATGGCCGAGATGCCCGACCTGCCGCCGCGGCGGCGCAGCGGGCCGGGATCGCCAGCGGGTGCAGCCGACCGGGAAAACCCTCCCGGAGCAGCCGGTTCGGAATGATCCGAACGACATATTTCCCTCAAGAGCATCTTGGGCGACAATGACCACACCAGGTGGTACCAACACCACCAACCGTGACAGGCAGGTACAGGAGCCATGCGACTCTTCAAGGCCAAGGACAAAGACACCGGCGAGCCGAGGTGTGACGACTGCGGTACACCCATCAAGCTGCAAGTTGTCGACCTGGTCCAAGGGGTCGACATCATGCACTGCCCGACGTGCTACCGGCGCTGGGAGGTGCCGCACGGCGCACCGCAGGAGGCAGTCGCCTAGAGCCCACGGACGCAGTCCCCGGTCACCCGGGAGGCATGGTCCAGGGGTCGGTTCCACCCGAGAGATAGCGAGCAGCGAGCTCGCCGAGGACTGTGATGCAGTCCTCGGCGGTTTCGCGTAGGACCTCGGCCACCGGCCGCACCTCGTCGATGCGGCCGCACACCTGACCGGAGAGGGCGATGGCGGCCTCCATGTCGCCGCCGAAGTAGAGGTCGGCTGCGTTGCCGAACTCGGCGAAGGCGTTGCGCTCGGTGTCGAACTCGAGCCGGCTCGTGCGGGCGGTGCGCAGGGCGCGGAGTCCCGGCGACGTGTGACCGTTCAAGAAGACGGTGTCGGTCTCGGCCGCTTCGACGATGGCGGCCTTCCAGTTGCCGTGGACCGGGCTCTCGGCGGCGGAGACCATGCGGGTACCCATCTGGATGCCCTCGGCGCCGAGCGCCATGGCCGCCGCCATCGTCGGCCCGTCGACCATCCCGCCGGCCGCGATGATCGGCACGTCGACCTTCGATCGGACCAGCGGCAGCAGCACCATGGAGGCGACCGGCTGAGGGTTCTTGAACCCGCCGCCCTCGCCGCCCTCGACGACCAGCCCGTCGACGCCGGCGTCGACCGCCTTGATGGCGCCGTGGAGGGTGGGCACGACGTGGAAGACGGTCAGACCGGCCGCCTTGAGCTGGGCGGTGTACTTGGTGGGGCTCCCGGCCGAGGTGGTGACGAACTTCACGCCCTGGTCGACGACGAACTCGACGATGTCGGGGTCCCGGACGAAGGCCTGGGCGATGTTGACCCCGAACGGCTTGTCGGTCAGATCCCGCATCTTGCGGATCTCGTCCTTGATCGCGTCGAGCTCGCCGGAGCTGGTCTCGATGATCCCGAGGCCCCCGGCCTCCGACACCGCCGACGCGAGCTGCGACCGGGCGATCCAACCCATGGGGGCCTGGATGATCGGCAGCTCGACGCCGAGCATCTCGGTGACCCGGTTCCGGAAGGCGGTCATGGGTGCGCGACGGTATCGGGCGGCGACCTCAGAGCTGAACCTCGACCCGGTGACCGGCCTCTTCGAGGATGGCGCAGGCCTCGGCGAGCCGGTCGTCCTCCACCAGGACGACGTCGGTGTCGTAGGTGGACACGGTGAAGGTGTCGATCTCGGCCTCGGCGAGTGGCACGATCAGCGAGGCCAGGACCCAGGTGAGCGTCTGGTCCCGCACCCCCTCGACGACGAGCGCCCGCCGGCCGACCTCGGCCCGCACCCCCTCGGGGACGAGCCGCTCCGCACACACGATCGAGAGCTCGGTAGGGGTACGAGTGACCGACACCAGCGGACCGGCCGCCCACTCGGGAACCGGGGCACTGGCATCGAGCCGCGCCACGGCGAGCCGCCCCTCGATCGCTCGGAGGGTCACGCTCATCTCGTCACCGTAGTGGGGCGCCGTCCTTGCAGTCGTGGCCATGAGGTGCCCGGCGGGGCTCGTCCTCCAACCGAACTGCGCGTAGCATTCGGCTCGACACACCCCGCGACAGCGGAGGGGGTGGGCGTGGCCGACTTCGACCAGGCGCCGACCATACCCGGGATAGAGGGGCTCGAGCTCGTGGGCCACGGTGGCTTCGCCGTGGTCTACCGGGGCTACCAGCCCGCGTTTTCTCGGGACGTCGCCGTCAAGGTGGTCGTCCGCTCCGGCCTCCACGCCGACGATCGTCGGCGTTTCGAGCGCGAGTGCCAGGCGATGGGTCGGGTCTCCGATCACCCCGGCATCGTGACGCTCCACGATGCCGGTTTCACATCGGACGGCCGGCCGTTCATGGTCATGGCTTTCGTGCCGGCTGGAAGCCTGCGCGATCGGCTCGACACCAAGGGACCGCTCAGCTGGCCCGCCGTGATCCAACTCGGCGTTCACCTCGCCGGAGCGCTCGAGACGGCCCACCGAGCCGGCGTCCTGCACCGCGACGTCAAGCCGGCGAACGTCCTGCTCTCCCACTACGGCAGTCAGCTGAGCGACTTCGGGATCGCACGGATCGCGGGCGGGCACGAGACCCGCAGCGGGTTCCTCACGGCGTCGATTGCCTACGCCCCGCCCGAGATCCTCGGCGGCAGCCAGCCGACCGCCAGCGCCGACGTCTACTCGCTGGGATCGACGCTGTTCACGGCGCTCACCGGCAGAGCCGCGTTCCACACCGACACGGACGGGTCGATCCTCCCCATGATCAGGCGGCTCCTCGAGGAGCCCGTCCCCGACCTCAGGCCACTCGGTGTGCCCGCTCCGGCTGCGACCGTGATCGAGACCGCCATGGCAAAGGAGCCGGGACAGCGATACCGCACCGCCGAGGAGCTCGGCCTCGCGCTTCGCAGCATCCAGGCCGACCTCGGTCAGCCCGTTTCCGAGCTGGTCGTCGTACGTGACCCGGACGCGGCTGCTGCGTCGACCGACGAGACCATCGGCTCGGCGCGTGGCTCCTCGCCGGTCCCAGGCTCGCCGCCGCCGACCCCGTCACCTCCGCCACCCGATCCGACGCCACCGCCGGCGATGAGCACGCCTCCCCCTCGTCCGCCGGCCGCACACCCGCTGCCTGAGCCACCGTCCGCGCCGACCCGTCAACCGTGGGGACACGTCCTGATCGCCGTGCTGTTGACGCTCGCGCTCGGCGGTTCGGCCGCAGCGGTGCTGCTCGCGCTCAGCGGGGGCGACGATCGGCCCGCCGGCCCGGCGCCGGACCAGCCGGGGTCACGCCCGGCCCGACACCCGCTGAACCGACACCGCCCGAACCGACGCCCGGCGACCGGCGGCCGCCCGAACCCCAGGTCGCTGAGCCCACACCCGAGCCGACGGCGGACCCCCCGCTCACGTCCGAGGTGATCAACCGAGCTGCGTGGGGCGCCCTGCCGGCAGCTCCCTTCACGACCCACACGATCTCACGGCTCACCGCGCACCATACGGCGGTGCCGTTGGGCGACAATCGGGACGCTCCTCGTGTCGTGGCCTCCGACCAGCGATTCCATCAGGAGAGCGGCTTCGTCGACCTGGCCTACCACCTGGTCGTCGACCGCAACGGCAACGTGTACGAAGGCCGGGCGTTGACGACTCCGGGCGAGACGTTCACCGACTACGACCCCACCGGTCACTTCTTGCCGGTGCTCCTCGGCAACTTCGACGTCGAGGAGGTCCCGGAAGACCAGTTCGCTGCGCTCGTCGACCTGGTTGCGTGGGCCATCGACCAGTTCGGCATCGAGCTCGACGCCATCGCCGGACATCGCGATCTGGCCGCCACTGCGTGCCCGGGAGCGTCCCTCTACTCCCTCATGCAGGACGGGACCTTGCAGGCACGGGCCAGCGAGCGGCTGGCCGCGGGAGGTGTACGGCTCGTCCAACTCGACGACGCGGCGAGCCGAGAGCGAGTGGCGGAGATCGAGGCCGGTCGCATCTGAACGAGAGCTCGGCGCCGGTACTCCGTACAGTCGGTGTCATGAGCCGTCAAGTGGCAACCAACCGTGAGGTCGACCGCGACGAGCTGCTCGACTTCGTGCGACCCAGGCACCAGGGGGTGCTGGTCACCCGACGCAGCGACGGGTCGCCGCAGCTGTCGCCGGTGACCATGGGCCTGTCGGCGGCCGGGGCGATCGTCGTCGCGACCTACCCCGAGCGAGCCAAGGTCCGCAACGCTCGGCGAGATCCCCGGGGATCGATGTGTGTGTTGTCCGACAGCTTCGGCGGACCCTGGGTTCAAGTCGACGGCAGTCTCGAGGTCGTCGACCTCCCCGGCGCGGTCGAGCCGCTGGTCGAGTACTTCCGGGTGATCAGCGGCGAGCACTCCGACTGGGACGAGTACCGGCAGGCCATGGTCGACCAGGGCAAGTGCCTGCTGAGGCTGCACATCGAGCGCTGGGGTCCCGTCGCCACCGGCGGCTTCCCGGCCCGCCTCGCCTGACCCCTCCCCATCCTGGATCTCTGACTGCTGAGGCCGCCCCGCTCCTGCGGGCCTCAGCAGTCACAAATGCAGGGTGGGCCCGCCGCGACAGCGAGGTCGGCCGCCTCGCGGACGACCGGACGGACAGAATCTGCGGCGCGAGCCTCTTGCGAGCCCGCAGCAAGTGACCGTGGAGGTGAGCGGAATCGAACCGCCGACCTCGTCGTTGCGAACGACGCGCTCTAGCCAACTGAGCTACACCCCCGGCGGGAACAGATCGTATCGGCGCCGATCGCGGGACCGGACTGCGCCGGCGGTGGCTCAGCTGCCGGAACGCTGCAGCAGATCGGCGTGGCTGGTCTCGGGCCGGGGGGCGGTCCTGACCGGCCGGATGGGCCGCACCTTGTAGTGGACCTCTTCGAGCCGGCGCTGGTACTGCACCAGCAACATCACGTAGCCGAGCAGGGCGATGTCGACCAGCAGGTGCAGCGCGATGAAGGCGCCGCCGATGCCGATGGCTCCGAGGAGCGTCACGAAGGCGGCCGCAGCCAGGCCCAGGAGCACCGAACGGCGGCGGCGCCGGGCGTCGTCGGCCGACTTCGGCACCGGCATGCCGCCGGGGCGGCCGTGGAGCGCAGCCTGGCGCTCGGCCTGGGTGGGACCGTTGGCCAGCGAGCCGGTGGCGGCCGGCCGCAGGGGAAGGACCGGTGCCCGCGACGGGTCGACGCTGCCCCGCTCGAGTCGGGAGAGCTGCTGGGAGAACACGGCGATGGCATCGGCACTGGTGGAGCGGTGAGATCGCTTCTTGATCCACGGCGGGACCAGGACGATCCCCCAGAGCAGTGCGAGCGCAATCAGAATCACGAAGGTGGTCACGTGGGTTGGTTGCCTTTGCTCGAAGATTGTCGCAGTGGCGTCGCGCGCGTTGGTGGATGGGAACTCGACGGTGCGGTGGCGTGTGCGGGCGCGCCCGGCGTTACGGACTGTTGACGGTTGTTACGGTTCTACTACGGCGTCGGCTCCGAGACAACCTCGTCGGCGGCAAAGCCGCAGGTCAGTCGTCGAACTCGACGGGGGCCGCCTCGTTCTCGCGTCGGTAGGTGCCCGAACGGCCGCCCGTCTTCTCCCAGAGTGCGATGTCGCCGATGACCATGTCGCGGTCGAGCGACTTGCACATGTCGTAGATGGTCAGCGCCGCGACGGCGCACGCGGTCAGAGCCTCCATCTCGACGCCGGTGCGGTCGACCGTCTCGACCTCGGCCTCGACCTCGATGTGGCTGTCCTCGATGCGGAAGTTGACGAGGACCGCCCCCACGAGGAGGGGATGGCACAACGGGATCAGGTCGGGCGCCCGCTTGGCCGCCTGGATCCCGGCGACGCGTGCCACGGCCAGCACGTCGCCCTTGCCGATCGCCCCCCGGGCGACGGCCGACGCGGTGGCGCTGTCCATGTGCACCGTGGCCCTCGCGATCGCACGCCGGTGGCTCGGCTCCTTGGGCGTGACGTCGACCATCCGGGCGCGGCCGAGCGGATCGAGGTGGGTGAGGCCGGCATCGGTCATCTCCCGAGCCTAGTGCCGGGACCGCACCCGGTAGCGCGGTGAGCGGTCGCCCCTGCCTCAGCCGCCGATCTGGCTCATCGAGCGGCGGGGCCTGATGAACTGCACCTGGTTGATCTGGTGCCCGGCCCACTTGGCCGCCACCGCGCCCACGAGGATCTCGGCCAGCTCGTCGTCGGTCGCCCCGGCCCGCAACGGATCGCGCAGGTCGAACTCGTCGACCGCGAACAGGCAGTTGCGGAACTGACCCTCGGCGGTCAGCCGGATCCGGTCGCACGAGTCGCAGAACGAGTCGGTCACGCTGGCCACGACCCCGATCACGCCCTTGCCGTCGACGTACCGGAACCGGCTGGCGGGAGCCGAATCGCGCGTCACCGGCTCGAGCGGGTACACCTCGTCGATGGTGGCGACGATCTCGTCGAGGGGGACGACCTTGTCGGCCGTCCAGATCTCGTCGGCGTCGAGCGGCATGAACTCGATGAACCGTACGACCACGCCGCGCTCGCGTCCGAAGGTGGCGAAGTCGACGATCTCGTCGTCGTTGACGCCGCGCATCATGACCGCGTTCAGCTTCACCGGGTCGAACCCGGCGTCGATGGCGGCGTCGATGCCATCGAGCACCCTGGCGAGATCGTCACGCCGGGTGAGCTTCTCGAAACGGTCGCGGTGGAAGGAGTCGATCGAGATGTTGATGCGCCGGAGTCCGGCGGCTCGCAGGTCGTGGGCCAGGCTCGTCAGCGTTGACCCGTTGGTGGTGAGGGCGAGATCGGTGCCCAGACCGGCCAGCTTCTCGACCAGGACCGGCAGATGGGCCCTGACCGTTGGCTCCCCACCGGTGAGCCGGATC
>JBFJYB010000106.1:0-7888 GCA_041622835.1 Acidimicrobiales bacterium
CGGCGTGCGACTCGTGGAACACGATGGTCGAGATGGCGCTGGGGGAGGCGCCCGGAGGCCCCGGTCGAGAGGCGCCGGTGCCGGCCCCGGCCTGCCCCATCACCGAGGTCGCCGGTGGCCAGGCCGGGCTGCTGCCGACCGGTCTGGTCGAGGTCGACCGGGTCATGGGCGGCGGGCTGCTGGCCGGCTCGGTCACGCTGGTCGGCGGGCCTCCGGGCGTGGGCAAGAGCACGCTGTTGTTGCAGCTGGCCCGGTCGTGGGCCGAGCAGGGCCGGCGGGTGCTCTACCTCAGCGCCGAGGAATCGGCCCAGCAGGTGCGCCGGCGGGCCGACCGCCTCGACGCGGTGTCGACCGCGCTCTGGCTGGCGGCCGACACGTCGCTACCGGCCATCGCGTCCCACGTGGCAGCGGTCGCGCCCGAGCTGGTGATCGTGGACTCCATCCAGACGGTCCACGACCCGGCGCTGGCGTCGGCGCCCGGGTCCGTGGCCCAGGTACGCCACGTCGCCCACCAGCTGGTGGCAGTGGCCAAGTCGCGTGGGGTGCCGCTGGTGATGGTCACCCATGTCACCAAGGAGGGAGGCCTCGCGGGGCCGAGGGTGCTCGAGCACCTGGTCGACACGGTGCTGTCCTTCGACGGCGACACCGGCTACACGCTCCGGCTGCTGCGGGCCCAGAAGCACCGCTTCGGTCCCACCGACGAGCTGGGGGTGCTCGAGATGTCGTCGGAGGGCCTGCGGCCGGTGGCCGATCCCAGCGGCCGCTTCCTGGCCGATCGCCATCCGGGCGCCCCCGGGTCGGTCGTCGTCCCGACCCTCGAGGGGCAGCGGCCGCTGCTGGTCGAGGTGCAGGCACTGGTCGCCCGCTCGTCGCTGGCCACGCCCCGTCGATCGGCCCAGGGGCTCGATTCGGGCCGTCTCAACGTGGTGCTCGGGGTGCTCCAGGAGCGGGTCGGCATCAGCGTGGCCGGTCGCGACGTCTACGCCATGGCCGTCGGTGGCGCCCGCCTGGTCGAGCCAGCCGGCGACCTGGCCGTCGCGCTGGCGGTGGCATCGGCGTGCGCCGGGCGGGTGCTCGACGCCGACCTGGTCGCCTGCGGCGAGGTCGGCTTGGGTGGCGAGCTTCGCCGGGTGGTCGACCTCGACCGGCGGTTGGTCGAGGCGGCCCGGCTCGGGTTCCGGCGGGCGGTCGTGCCGACCGCCACGTCCGACGGCCCGCCGCGACTCCGACTCCATCGCTGCGCCGACGTCGGCGAGGCGATCGTGGCCGCCGGCGCGCTGGTGCCGGCCTGAGCCCGATGCCGCCGGTGGTTCAGCGGGCGCGGATCGTCATCTGCTCGCGGTTGGTGATGACGTAGCGCCGGTCTCGCTGGTCGAGCCAACCCAGACGGACGAACGAGGCGATGGCCTTGTTGACCCGCTCGCGCGATGCGCCGACCATCCCGGCCAGCTCCTCCTGGGTGATGGGCAGGATGAACTCGTCGGCCTCGCCGGCCAGCTCGAGCAGGCGCTTGGCCGTGCGGCCGGTGACGTCGAGGAACACCGCGTCGGCCAGGGCGCTGTCCATGGTGCGCAGCCGCCGGGCCAACATGGCCACCACTCGCCACAGCAGCGTCGGCTCGGACTCGTAGAGCGCGATCAGCGGCCCGTACGGCACCTCGACCACCGCCGACATCTCGAGGGCGCGGGCCTCCGCCGAGCGGCCGTTGCCGTCGAACAGGCCCATCTCGCCGAACAGATCGCCGGGCTCCATGAGCGCCACCATCGATTCCCGCCCGTCGATCGACTTGTTCGAGATGGCGATGCGGCCCTCGACCACGACGAACAACGACGCGGCCGGTTCACCTTCCACGAACAGCACGTCGTTGCGGTGCAGGTCGCGGCGGTGGGCGCTGCTCGCCACGCGCTCGACGGTCTCCGTGGGCAGGTTCTCGAACAGCTCCGTAGTGGCAATCAGGCTGGAGTCCACCATGGGCACCGGTCATGCTAGTAGCGATGCCGGATCGCGTTCGCACCGATGCCGTCCCTCGGGCTGCCGTGGCGGTGATCCTGGCCTGCGAGCCCGATCCCGGCGAGCCGGTGCTCGGCCGACCCCTCGCCGGGCGGTCGCTGCTCGACCGAGGGATCGACGCCGCTCTCGCCCATGCCGGGCGCGTCGTCGTCATCGGTGACGTCCTCACCGACCGGTGCTGGACCCGGCCGCTCGACCGGGGCGGGGACCTCCGGCCCCCGCTGGCCGAGGCCCTGGCCGGTGTGGCGCCCGACGCGGTGGTTCTGGTGCACGATCTGGCCTGGGCGACCGTGCGGGACGACCTCTGGGAGCGGGTCCTCGCGTCGGCCGGCGAGCGGCCGGTCGTGCCCGCCGTCGCCGTCACCGACACCGTGCGCGACCGCCGCGGAGCGCTGGTGGAGCGCTCGGAGCTGCGCCAGTGCCAGTCGCCGCGTGCCCATCGGCGGCGGTCGCTGGAGTCGGTCGTGGCTTCGGGGGGCGGCGACGACCTGGCGGCGCTCGCACGCCACGACGTCGAGGTCGTGCTGGTCGACGGCGACGAGGGGGCTCGCCCGCTGATGCATCCGCGCGACCTCGCCCTCGCATCGGCCAGGATCGCGGCATGAACCTGCGAGTGGGGCACGGCTTCGACGTCCACCCCTTCACCGACGACGATCGGCCGTTGATCCTCGGGGGGGTCGAGTTTCCCGGTGAGCGGGGCCTGGCCGGTCACAGCGACGCCGACGTGGTGGCCCACGCCGTCACCGACGCGGTGCTGTCGGCGGTCGGCCTCGGAGACATCGGTCAGCGCTATCCCGACGACGACCCGCAGTACGAGGGGGCGGACTCCATCGAGCTGTTGCGTGACGCAGCCGCCGCCGCCAGGGAGATGGGCTGGACGCCGGCCAACGTCGACGTGACCATCGTCGCCGAGGTGCCCCCGATCGCGCCCAGGCGGGCCGAGATGCAGCAGCGTCTGACCGCCGCGGTGGGCTCGGTGGTGACGGTGAAGGGAACCCGGGCCGAGGGCCTGGGGGCGCTGGGGCGGGCCGAGGGGATCGCCTGCTGGGCCGTGGCCCTCTACAGCCGGCCATGAGCCGGCCCGGCTCCCGTCGCGGCCGGGGGAGCAAGGGTCGTGGGGGCCCCGGTGGCCGGAGCCGGGGCGCCAAGCCGGACCGCGCGGGATCAGGCCGGGGCCGATCCGACCGGCCGCGATCGACCAGGCAGGGCACCGAGCGGGGCAGCACCCCTCGTCGCCCCGACGGGTCGGGGCGGCACCGGGTCGGCGGCGACCAGGTGGAGGGCCGGCAGGCGGTTCGCGAGCTCCTGCTGGCGGGGAGCCGCCCGGTCCGCGAGGTGCTGCTGGCCTCCGACCTCGACCCGGCGCCGATCCTCGACGAGATCATCGATCTCGCCGACGAGGCCAAGGTGCCGATCCGCCAGATCGGCCGGTCGAAGTTCGAGTCCGAGGCCCGTACCGAGGCACCGCAGGGCGTGCTGGCCCGGGCCGCGCCCCTCGAGGTGTACGAGCTCGAGACCCTGGCCGACGCGACCACCGGGCCGCCGTTCCTCGTGCTGGTCGACGGGGTCACCGACCCCGGCAACCTGGGCGCGCTCCTCCGGACGGCGGAGTGTGCCGGCGTCACCGGTGTCGTGCTGCCGCGGCATCGCGCCGCCCACATCACGCCCACGGTGGCCAAGGCGGCCGCCGGCGCCATCGAGCACCTGCGGATCGGTGTGGTCGCCGGCCTGCCGGCCGCGGTCGGCCGGCTCGCGGAGCTGGGGGTGTGGACCATCGGGCTCGACATGGTCGCCGAGCAGGAGCTGTTCGACGTCGGTGTCGCATCCGAGCCGGTGGCACTGGTCGTCGGGGCCGAGGGCCGCGGGTTGTCCCGGCTGGTGCGTCAGCGCTGCGACCTGGTGGTACGTATCCCGATGGCGGGCGCCCTCGGCTCGCTGAACGTGGCCGCCGCCGGCGCAGTGGCCTGCTTCGAGGTGGTGCGGCGCCGGCGGGATCGACGGCCACCGGCGAGCCCGGGAGGAGAATCGAACTCCTGACCTGCTGTTTACAAGACAGCTGCTCTGCCAGCTGAGCTACCCGGGCGAGTCGGGCTGGACCGAATCGTAGCGGCGGTCCGGTCCGCCGACGGGGGACGGAGGGGCCGGCGGCGCCGACGCAGGAGGTGGAGCCAGATGCCGGAGGCGGCGCTGCGGATTGTCGCCGCGCCAGGAAGTACCGGGGGGTGCTTGCAACGGCGGTGACGGTGGTCCAGCCTTGAGGCGATGGGCCTGACCGAGCGCGAGCGCGCCATCCTCGATTTCGAGCGGACCTGGTGGACCCAGGTGGGGTCGAAGGAGGCCGCCATCCGTGCCGGCTTCGAGCTGTCGACCACCCGGTACTATCAGCTCCTGAACGAGCTGCTCGACTCGACCGACGCCATGGAGTACGACCCGCTCGTGGTGCGCCGCCTGCGCCGTACCCGCGATCGGCGTCGCCGGGCCCGCTACGAGGGACGCGAGGCCCCCGGTGGCATGCCGGCGCCCTAGGTCACGGAGGTTCCGATGAGCTCCGCCGCGGCTCGCGGCGCCATGCTCGTCGTCATCGGGCTGGCGCTGGGCGCCTTCATACTCGGCCAGGGCTTCGACGGCCCCGGAGTGGGGAGCAGCCCCGACTCGCAGCTCGAGACCACCGGCGAGAGCGATCCGACCGAGGTCCCGACCGAGGTGCCGGTCGACGGGGACGCCTCACCCGAAGCGCCGGCGACCGATGACACGGCCGAGGAGGGGGGCGACGAGCCGGGTGTGGAGCTGACCCCCGAGGAGGGTGCCCCCGCCGACGATCCGACGGTGCTGACCCCGACGACCCGGCCGCCGTCGGAGGTCAAGGTCCTCGTGGCCAACGGCTCGGGTGTCCAGGGCGCAGCCGGCGCCGCGACCGCGACCCTGCTGGGGACCGGCTACAACGCCCTGTCGCCGGTGAACGGCGAGCCCCAGTCGGAGACCCGCATCTACTTCGAGGTCGGCTTCGACGCCGATGCCCAGGCCGTCGCCCAGCTGCTCAGCGCAGGACCCGACCGCCTCGCGCCGATGATCGATCCGCCTCCGGGTGGCGTCGACCTGCGAGGCGCCAACATCCTTGTCCTGCTCGGCCCCGACGAGGTCGCCCAGCCGGGTTAGGCCGTGGGTCGTGGCCTGCTCATCGGGCCCGCCCGGACGTGACCGCCCATGACCAGGACCCGACGTGTCGTGGTCGCTCCCGACAAGTTCCGCGGATCGGCACGCGCCCCCGAGATCGCGGCGGCGATGGCGGCCGCGGCCCGGCGCGTGGGCTGGGACTGCACCGAGGTTCCGCTGGCCGACGGCGGTGAGGGCCTGCTCGAGGTGTTCGGCGGACCGAACCGCTCGACGGTCGTGTCGGGGCCGCTCGGCGACCCGATCGAGGCACCGTGGCGCCTCGACGGACGCACGGCCTACATCGAGATGGCCCTGGCGTCGGGGCTGGCACTGGTCGGTGGTCCGGAGGGGAACGATGCGCTCGGTGCGTCGACCTACGGCACCGGTGAGCTGGTCGACGCCGCCATCGAGCGGGGAGCCCGACGCGTGGTCGTGGGCATGGGCGGGTCGGCGACCACCGACGGCGGGCTCGGCGCGCTGCGCGCCCTCTACCCGGTGCACCGGCTCCGGGGCATCGAGGTGGTGGTCGCCTGCGACGTGCGGACCCGCTTCGTCGACGCGGCCGAGGTGTTCGCGCCCCAGAAGGGGGCATCGGAGCGCGAGGTCGAGCTGCTCCGTCGGCGTCTCGAGCGTCTGGCCCAGGTGTACCTCGCCGAGTACGGCGTCGACGTGACCGACCTCGCCGGGGCCGGTGCCGCCGGCGGCCTGGCCGGTGGGCTGGCGGCCGTGGGCGCCGAGCTGGTGCCCGGTTTCGAGCTGGTGGCCGAAGAGCTCGATCTGGCCGGCGCGGCCGACGGCGCCGATCTGCTCCTGACCGGCGAGGGCACCGTCGACGGCCAGTCGTTCGAAGGGAAGGTGGTCGGCGGGGTAGTCGACCTCGGCGAGGAGCTGGGGGTCCCGGTTCTGGTCGTGGCCGGCCAGGTCGCAGACGTCGCCGGTCACGCCACCGTGGTCTCGCTGTCGGAGCGGTACGGCGTCGAGCGCTCGATGGCCGAGACGAGGGCGCTGGTCACCGAGGTGACGGCCGAGCTCCTCGCGCGGTACTGATTCCCCAGACCCCGACGCTCCCACGACCCTGCAACCCACGACCTGCTCGGACCGCAGGTGGTCCGGGATGAGCGCGGCAGTAGCCTCTTCGCCCATGAGCGTCACCGTTCGAATCCCCACCACCTTGCGCACCCTCACCGCCGGCGACTCCGAGGTCGCGGTCGAGCCCGGGACCGTCGCCGACGTGCTCGCCTCGCTCGAAGCCGCTCACCCCGGCTTCCGGGAGCGCCTGCTCGACGAGGACGGCGAGCTGCGCCGGTTCGTGAACCTCTTCGTGTCCGACGACGACGTGCGGTTCATGGACGGACTCGGTACCCAGGTGCCAGACGGCGAGACGCTGTCGATCGTGCCCGCCGTCGCCGGTGGTCGCCGCTGACCGTCGCCCGGCCCCGCCGGTCCCGGCGACGGGCCCACTCGCCACGTTGCCGCCCGACCACGCACGTCGGTAACGTGTAGCAGTCTCCCTCTGAGAGTGCTAGCGCTCCCAGGAGCGCCAGCCGCGACGAGGAGGGCGATGCCCCGAAGGGGCCCACAACCGCGAAGACACCGGCCACGCACCGCCCGGCTCCTGCGAGCCGGGACGCGTCGCCGAGCCGAATACGGAGGCAACTCATCCCATGGCCAAGACCATCACCTTCGACGAGGACGCTCGCCGAGCCCTCGAGTCCGGCATGAACCAGCTGGCGGACGCAGTCCGGGTCACCCTCGGCCCGAAGGGTCGCAACGTGGTGCTCGAGAAGAAGTGGGGCGCCCCCACCATCACCAACGACGGCGTGTCGATCGCCAAGGAGATCGAGCTCGAGGACCCCTACGAGAAGATCGGCGCCGAGCTGGTGAAGGAGGTCGCCAAGAAGACCGACGACGTCGCCGGCGACGGCACCACCACCGCCACCGTCCTGGCCTGGTCGATGGTGCGCGAGGGGCTCCGCAACGTGGCGGCCGGCGCCAACCCGATGTCGCTCAAGCGGGGCATCGAGGCCGGCGTCGACGCCGGCGTGCAGGCCATCCAGGCCGCCTCGCTCGACGTCTCCAGCGACAAGGCCCAGATCGCCAGCGTGGCCGCCATCTCGGCGGCCGACGACGAGATCGGCGCCATGATCTCCGAGGCCATCGAGAAGGTCGGCAAGGACGGGGTCATGACCGTCGAGGAGGGTCAGACCTTCGGTCTGGAGATGGACCTCGTCGAGGGCATGCGCTTCGACAAGGGATACATCTCGCCCTACTTCGTCACCGACCCCGAGCGCATGGAGGCGGTGCTGGAGGATCCCTACGTGCTGTTCGTGGGGTCGAAGATCACGGCAGTGCGAGACATCGTCCCGCTGCTCGAGAAGGTCATGCAGGCCGGCAAGCCGCTGCTGAGCATCGCCGAGGACGTCGCGGGCGAGGCCCTGGCCACGCTGGTGGTCAACAAGATCCGCGGCACGTTCGCCTCGGTGGCCGTCAAGGCTCCGGGTTACGGCGACCGGCGCAAGGCGATGCTCCAGGACATGGCCATCCTCACCGGCGGCCAGGTCATCAGCGAGGAGGTCGGTCTCAAGCTCGAGAACACGACCCTCGATCTGCTGGGCCGGGCCCGCAAGATCGTCATCACCAAGGACGAGACCACGATCATCGAGGGCGCGGGCGCATCGAGCGACGTCGAGGGCCGGATCAACCAGATCAAGGCCGAGATCGAGAA
>JBFJYB010000107.1:0-7878 GCA_041622835.1 Acidimicrobiales bacterium
CGACCGGTCGCCCGGCTGGCCGGCACGCTCTCGCGGGGTCTGCGGCTCGGCGGCGGTACGAGCATCCCCGGCGTGGTCCTGCTGCGGCTCCGACCCGGCTCCGCCGCCGAGCTGGCCACGATCCTCGACGACGGCTGCGTCATGGTCTCGGCGACCAACGGCAAGACGACCACGGCGAGGATGCTGCGCAACTGCCTCGAAGGTCCCGAACGGACCATCGTCGCCAACCAGGCCGGCGCCAACCTGATCGGCGGGCTCACCACCGCGCTGCTCGCGGCCGACGGATTGTCGTCGACCAGACGGCTCGGTGTGTTCGAGGTCGACGAGGCCGCCCTCGACGAAGCCGTCGCCCAAATCGAGCCCCGCGTAGTCGTCCTCATGAACCTGTTCCGCGATCAGCTCGACCGCTACGGAGAGCTCGAGACCCTGGCCGAACGCTGGCGGGCGATGGTCGACGCCCTGCCGACGGACACGACGGTCGTGGCCAACTTCGACGACCCCGCCATCGCCGGGATCGTCGACGGTCGCGCCGGCGTCGTCGGCTTCGGGATCGACGACACCGGTCTGGCCCGCTCCCACATGGCCCACGCCGCCGACTCGACCACGTGCCGCCGGTGCGGCGTCCCGCTGACCTACGCCGCGGTCCTGCTGGCTCACCAGGGCCACTGGCACTGCGAGAGCTGCGGCTGGCGTCGCCCCAGCCCCGAGGTCGCCGTGCGGACCGTGACGCCCGACGGCCTGCGGGGGACCGACGTCCACATCGAGACACCGGTGGGTCCGGTCGAGACCAGGGTCGGTCTTCCCGGGCTCCACAACGTGTACAACGCGGCGGCGGCGGCCGCTGCGGCCGTGGCGCTGGGCGAGGACGCGAGCACCATCGCCGCCGCCATCGGACGGACCGACGCCGCGTTCGGGCGAGCCGAACGGGTCGCGGTCGATGGCCGCCACCTGGTCCTGCTGCTGGCCAAGAACCCGACCGGCGCCAACGAGAACGTGCGGACGGTCATGCTCGACCCCGACCCGCTCCACCTCCTGGTCGCCCTGAACGATCGCACCGCCGACGGGCAGGACGTGTCGTGGATCTGGGACGTCGACTACGAGGGCGCGTTCGACCGGATCGCCTCGCTCACCCTCACCGGCGACCGGGCCCACGACCTCGCGCTGCGGTTCCGCTACGGCGGGCTGCCGGGCGAGCGGGCCGAGGTCTTCGCCGACCACCGCGACGCGCTGGACCACGCCTTGACGCAGGTGCCCGAGGGAGGGGTCCTGTACGCGCTGCCCACCTACACCGCCATGCTCGAGCTGCGCGACGACCTCGACCGACGGGGCGTGACCGAAGCGTTCTGGAAGGAAGAGGCATGAGGGGTGGCGCGCCATGAGCACCGTCAGGCTGTGCCATCTCTTCCCCGACCAGATGAACATCTATGCCGATCGCGGCAACATCGCAGTGTTCCGGAGCCGCCTGGCGTGGCGGGGACACGACCTCCAGATCACCGAGGTCGCGGCCGGCGACGACCTTCGGCCCGACCACGATCTCTACTACCTGGGCGGGGGGCAGGACCGCGACCAGGCCCTGGTCGCCGAGGATCTGGCCGCGACCAAGGCCGGTGCGCTGCGATCGGCCGCCGACGACGGCGCCGCCATGTTGTTCGTCTGCGGCGGCATCCAGCTGGCCGGGCACGGCTACACCGGGGTCGACGGCCGGCGGCTCCCCGGCGTCGGCGTGCTCGATCTCGACACGACCGCCGGCTCGACCCGGCTGATCGGCGACATCGTGCTCGCAGCCACCCTCGATGGGGCGGCCGCGCCGGTGGTCGGCTACGAGAACCATGCCGGCCGGACCCGTCTCGGTGCCGGCGTCGAGCCCTTCGGCCGGGTTGCACACGGCCACGGCAACGACGGCGAGTCCGGCGTGGAGGGGGCGGTGCGCGACCACGTCGTCGGCACCTACCTCCACGGGCCGCTGCTGCCGAAGAACCCGTGGGTCGCCGACACCCTGCTGGGCTGGGCGCTCGAGCACGCGACCGGCACCCGGCCGGTTCTCGACCAGCTCGACGACTCGCTGGAGCTGGCCGCCCACCGGGCCGCCGTCGCCCGAGCCGGCGTGCGGCGATAGGACGACCGACCTTGGCCTCTTTCGTCGGAAGCCGGCCCGGCGGAGACTACGAGGAGCGAGAAGAGAGCAGTTGTCGACGAGCGGTGGAGGTGTGCGATGCAGAAGCGCGTGGGGTTGGTCCTGGCGGGTGCGGCGGCGCGCGGCGCCTACGAGGCCGGCGCGCTGTCGGTGCTGCTGCCGGCGCTGGAGAGCCGCGGTGAGCGGCCGACGGTGCTGGTGGGCACCAGCGCAGGGGCGCTCAACGCCACGTTCCTGGCCGGCCGCGCCGACGTGCCGGCCGACGTGGCGACCAAGGAGCTCGTCGAGCTGTGGCTGGGCATCGAGCGGAAGAACGTGTTCGACTACTCGCTGTTCGCGCTACCGGCCCTGATCGGCCAGGAGCTGGGCCTGGGGCGGCGGCCGAGCGGGCTGGTCGACACCGGGCCGCTGCAGAAGACGCTCGATTCGGCGATGGGCGACTGGGGCCGGATCGGTCGCAACATCGCGGCCGGCAGCCTCGATGCGCTCGCCGTCGTCACGACGGCCACCTCGACCGGTCGAACGGTGGTGTTCGTCGAAGGCGGTGGGCCCGAACCGGGCGGGCAGCTGCCCGAGACCGACCACAAGAAGGGCATCGACTACCTCACCCCTCTTGGCGGGATGGGATCGAGCCATGTGCTGGCCTCGGCCGCCATACCCCTCCTGTTCCCGCCGATCGACATCATGACCGCCGACGGCCGGTCCGAATGGTTCGTCGACGGCGGGCTACGCCTCAACACCCCGATCAAGCCCGCCCTCGAGCTCGGGGTCGATCGGGTGCTGATCGTCGCGGCCGATCCCGCCCGCCACGCCGAGCCCGGCGAGCCGGCCGATCCGACGATCCCCGACATCGACGACCTGCTCCTCCACTTCCTCCAGGCGGCGCTTGCCGATCCCCTCATCGAGGACATGTGGAGGCTGGCCGGGGTGAACACCCTGCTCGGGCGAGCTGCGAGCGACGACGGGAAGCGACCCGTCGGGTACGTGTTCGTGGGCCCGGCCCGGCGCGGGGAGCTGGGTCGCGAGGCGGGCCGCGTGGCCGACGACCTGGGACCCAGCGGGTTCCGGGCCCTGAGCTGGTTGCTCGGCCGCCAGGGCAGCCAGCACGAGGAGCTCCTGAGCTACCTGCTCTTCGAGCCGGCCTTCTTCGAGGCCGCCATCGAGCGGGGCATCGCCGATGCGCGGCTCGAGCTCGCCGCCCTGGCCGACGAGGGGCTCGACTGGAGGACCGACCCCCTACCTGGCTGAGGCGCGGGTTCGCAGGGTCGCTGGCGGATCCGTCGGCCCCGGACCTCGACGGCAGCCGACGGTGGCAGCGCCTCCCCCGAGCGGCACACTGTGGCCGTGCCGGCGACCGAGACCTCTGACGACCATCGGCTCGCAGCCGAGCTGGCCGCGACAGCCGGTCAGCTCCTCGTCGAGCTCCGTGCGTCGCTGATCGACGGCGGCGCCGCCTCCCACGAGCTGAAGGACGAGGGCGATCGACGCGCCCACCAGCTACTCGTCGCCGGTCTGGCCGAGGCTCGCCCCCACGACGCGGTGCTGTCCGAAGAGGGGGCCGACGACCGGGCCCGCCTCGACGCCGACCGCGTCTGGATCGTCGATCCCCTCGACGGCACCCGTGAGTTCAGCGAGCCGCCCCGCACCGACTGGGCCGTTCACGTGGCCCTCTGGGAGCGGGACGAGCTGACCGCCGGCGCGGTCGCCCTCCCGGCGCTCGATCTGTCCCTCGGCACCCGACCCGCGGCGGAGCTGCCCCCGGCGCGCAAAGGCCGGCCCCTGGTCGTCGCCAGCCGCACCCGGCCGGGTCCGGCCGCCGACACCGTCGTGGCCGCCCTCGGCGGTGAGCTGGTCCACATGGGATCGGCCGGAGCCAAGGCGATGGCGGTCGTGCGCGGCGAGGCCGACGTCTACGCCCACACGGGCGGGCAGTACGAGTGGGACTCGGCCGCGCCCGTCGCCGTCGCGTTGGCGGCCGGCTGTCACGCCTCACGGCTCGACGGGTCGCCGCTCGTCTACAACCAACCCGACCCGTACCTCCCCGATCTCCTCATCTGCCGACCGGAGCTGGCCCAGGCATGCCTCGCAGCGCTCCAGGGCTGACGGTGCCGGCGCCGGACGCGGCCCTCGGGTCGTTCAGCGACGACCCGCCCTGGCTGATCGACCCGGACCACATCACCTGGCTGCCCGGCCTCGACACCGAGCGCGCCCGCGTCCAGGCCGAGGTTCCCGAACTGCTGAGGGCCCGTCGCGTCCCGCCCGGGCTGCGCACCGGAACCGTCGTCGGCCGCCTCGGCCTGGCCATCGGCACGTGGATGGTGCGCGAGCGCGGGCGCGCCTCGTCGCGTGCGGGCATCTCGCGTCGGCTGCGGGTCGCATCCGAACGGCTCGGCCCCACCTTCATCAAGCTGGGCCAGATCATCTCCTCGGGCGAGGGCGTCTTCCCGGAGGAGCTGGTCGGCCAGTTCAAGCTGCTCCGCGACCGCGTGCCGGCCGAGGACTTCGCCGACATCCGGGCGGTGGTCGAGGACGACCTGGAGCATCCCTTGGAGGAGCTGTTCGCCGAGTTCGACCCCACGCCGCTCGCCGCCGCCTCCATCGCCCAGGTCCACCGCGCCGTGCTACGACGCGGACCCGACGGGCACCCGGTCGAGGTGGTGGTGAAGGTCCAGCGGCCCGGGATATCCGAGACGGTCAGGAAGGACATCCGGGCGCTGGCCTGGTTGGCACCGTTCCTGATCGGTCGCATCCCGGTGACCTCGCTGGCCAACCCGCCGGCGCTCGTCGAGCTGTTCGCCCAGACGATCGTGGAGGAGCTCGACTTCCGCCTCGAGGCCCAGAACCAGCTCGACATCGCCCGCTCGTTCACCGAGCTGGGCCAGACCGGCTACGTCGTACCCCGACCGCATCCGGAGTACGTGACCCGGCGGGTGCTCGTGATGGAACGCCTCGACGGCTACCGCTTCGACGACGTCACCGGGATCGTCGACGCAGGGATCGACACCCAGCAGATCATCCGGACCGGGATGATCGGCTTCATGGAGGGGTGCATGATCCACGGGATCTTCCACGGCGATCTCCACGGCGGGAACCTGTTCGTGCAGTCCGACGGCCGGACGGCCCTGCTCGACTTCGGGATCGTGGGTCGGCTGGACGAGCACCGGCGCACCGCCTTCCTGCGCCTGCTCGTGGCCGGGACATCCAACGACGTGCGCGGTCAGCTCGCCGCGGTCCGCGACCTGGGCGCGCTCCCCGCCGACGTCGACCTCGACGCGGTGATCGTCGACCTCGGCCTCGACGGCCCACCCATCGACCCGACGACGCTGACCCCCGACGAGCTGGTCGCCGAGCTGAACCGGGTGGTGAAGGCCCTGCTCGGGTACGGCGCGCGGATGCCGAAGGAGCTGATGCTCTTCGCCAAGAACATGGTGTTCGTCGACGGAGCGATCGCGACGCTGGCCCCCGATCTCGATCTGTTCGGCGAGATCGCCCACCTCGTCGCCTACTTCGTGACGACCCACGGCGCTCGGATCGCGAGCGAGGTCGGCCTCGCACCCGGCGACTACGAGGTCGATCTGACCTCGGTCAAGGGCTCGCTGGGCGTCGACCCGTCGACCGAGTCGCTCACCTATCGAGAGCTCCAGCAGCGCCGTGAGCTGATCGCCAGCCGGCTCGAACGCCACACCCGGGCGCGGCGCCGGCGGCGGGTCTTTCGCTGACGACTCGACTCAGGGGCCGATCGCCTCGAGCACGGGGTCGAGGACTGCGTCGACGAGCGCAGACCGGTCAGTGGCGTTGTTGGACACCAGCACGACGACGAAGGTCGTGTCGCCGTCCTCGGCCAGGGCCAGGTCGGCGATCGCTCCAGGGATCTCGAAGGTGTAGATCTCCCAGTCGCGCCCGCCCAGAGACCGCTCGTCGGAGGGGTCCGCGCCGGAGTCGCCTCCGAGGAGCGTGATCAGCTGGGGCAAAACCAACGACGCCGGGACACCGTCGACGACCTGCTGCACGATCGCGGTCTGATCGAGGATCGTGATGCCCCGACCGAAGGCGCCCGAACCCTGGTCGTCCCACGACTCGGGCCGGACACCGGAACCGTGCAGGAACCCCTCGTCGTAGGAGAACTCGGTGAGCGCGACGTCGCCGATGCCCTCGACGACGAACGTGGGGGGTTCCATGTCGGCGATGCAGCCGGCGTCGGGGACGACGGTGGGGTCGTCCATGAACTCGAGGGCCATCTGCTGGGCGCAGGGCTCGGTCAGCGCCGCGTGGCCCACTCCGGGATAGAGGAAGAACGAGGCGGACTCCAGCCCGGAGGCGACGTGCTCGCCTCCGCTGGGCGGCGTCACCGGATCGAACTCGCCCGCCATCACCAGCGTCGGGATGGCGCTGCTGACCGGCTGATCCTCCACCGGGTCGGCCGACCCGGCCCCCCAGCTCTCGCAGACGTCGCGCAACACCGTGCCGTCGATGACCCCGCCGTCGGCGATCCGGTCATAGCGAGGATCGCCCGATCGCCCCGCCTCGTAGTCCTCGTCGGTGGTGTAGGGAACCTCGTCGTGGCAGATGACCGACAGGAACATGCCGGCCGAGAGGAAGCCCGAGTTGGCCAGCTCGAGCCCGGTGTACACCGACAGGCCCGACGTGTCGCCGGCCTCCAGTCGGGCCACCAGCTCGGGCAGCCCGGAGAAGGCGACCCGCGAGTACAGCGCCGAGAACGTCAGCCCGAGCAGGTCGTCGCCGGTCGCGACGAGGTCGAAGCTCTCGCCGGTCAACGGGTTGGTCGCTTCGTAGGCGAACGGCGTCTCGTCGGCGGTCGCCACGATGTCGAAGAACCGTGCCTCGAAGTCCGGGTAGGTCGAGGCGCATTCGGGGTCGGACGAGCAGGCCTCGAACAGCACACCGCCGGCGCGGGCGAAGGACCGGCCCGAGTCGGCCTGGACGTCACCGTCGATCGGGACGACCGAGTCGAGGACGACGGATTCGATCGGGCCGGGGTGCTCGCGCATGAGGGTCTGGGCCAGCCGGGTGCCGTAGCTGATGCCCACGACGTTCCAGGCCTCGTGACCGAGCGCCTGGCGCAGGGCCTCGACGTCGTGAGCGCTGGCCACGGTGTTGAACGCGCCGAGGTCGACGCCGTCGTCGACGAGCCGGCGACGGCACTCGTCGACGGCATCGAGGGTGGTCTCGAGCTCGACCGCGACCGGTGCGGCCCGCTCGAGGTTCTCGATGTCGGCCTCGGTCGACTCGGGGCAGGCCAGGCTCGGCCGGGTGTAGCCCGCTCCCCGCTGGTCGAAGATGACGACCTCCCGCCGCCCGGCCAGCTCGCCGAACAGCTGGTCGAAGCTGAACGGCACCGCTTCGAGCGCGTGGCCCCCGGGGCCGCCCTCCAGGTAGACGATGGGTGAGGCCGTGCGGTCGGCATCGGGCCCGGCGAACACGCCCACGTGCAGCCGGATCCGGTCTTCGTCCTGCTCGTCCTCCCAGCGCTCGGGGACCGTCAGCCACCCGCACTCGACGTCGACGCCGCTGGGCTCGGCGAACTCGCAGCTGGCGTCCTCGTAGGACCACCGTCCCGAGACGTCGACCTCGCCGTCGGACTCGGGGGTGTCGCCACTCGCGGCACCGTCCGGGTCGGCCGGCTCCTCCGGTTCCGGTTCCCCGACGTCCGATCCGACCTGGTCGTCCACCGCCGGCTCCTCCGCGGCGCGGAAGGTGGCTTCGCCGGTGCACCCAGTGGCGAC
>JBFJYB010000108.1:0-7874 GCA_041622835.1 Acidimicrobiales bacterium
GACGAGCCGTACGAGTCGATGAGCATCGCCTGCGGGAAGGCTTCGCGCAGGCGGCTGCGGACCCCCGGTGTCAGCGGGGCGGCGCCGTTGGCGACGGCGACGATGCTCGACAGGTCGTAGTCGGGCGCGTCGGGGCCAAGGAGCAGGTCGGCGATCGGCTTGCCCATGGCGTCGCCGATGACGCTGAGCGAGTTGACCCGGTTGGCGGCCGCGATCTCGAGCACCTTGTCGGGGTCGAACCGGGGCTCGCAGTACAGGACGAAGGTGCCGCCGACCAGGTGGATGTTGCCCATCGCCCACTGGCTCCCGCCGTGCATGAACGGTCCCATCATCATCAGTGCCATCGGGTCGCGCTCGCCGACCTCCTGCACCAACTGCTCGATTCCGGGAATCGGGGCGCCCATGCGATACGAGTTCAGCGCGCCCAGCACGAGGTCCTCGTGCCTCCACTGCACCCCCTTCGGCATCCCGGTGGTGCCGCCGGTGTACACGATGTAGATGTCGTCGGGTGAGCGCTCCTCGAAGCCCCGCTCGGCGGACGCGGCGGCGAGCGCCGCCTCGTACTCCGGTCCGATGACGAGCCGGTGCCGCAGGTCGGAAAAGGCGTCGTGCACCGCGTCGACCGCCTCGACGAACTCGGGAGCGACGACGACCGCGACGCAGTCGCTGTTGGAGTACAGATAGCGCAGCTCCTCCTCGACGTAGCGGTAGTTGATGTTGATCGGCACGGCCCTGAGCTTGAAGCAGCCGTAGAACGCCTCGATCCACTCGACGCGGTTCGTGGCGTGCACGCCGACGTGATCTCCGGCCGTCACCCCGTGGGCGCGGAGATGGTTGGCGAGCCGCGTCGCCCGTTCGTCGAGCTCGGCGTAGGTGCGCCGCGCGTCGCCGGCCACCACCGCGCCGCGCGATCCGAACGAGTCGGCGAGCGCCTCGAGGATGTCGGCCATCTGGATGTGTCGAGCGACCATGCGGCGGGCCCCTTCTGTCGGTCCGGGGACGGACAGTACCCGTCGGCCCGCTTCCGGGCCTTCCCGCGGTTCACCCACGGGGCGGGGCGCCCGCCCCGGCCACGGGTCAGACCGAGGGGTCAGACCACGAGTGCCCCCGGCGCACCGTCGGGTACGGCCGGGGCGTGCGGGGGCACCGGCTCGAGGACCCGGTAGTGGTCACCCAGGGCGGGGCGCGGATCGGGGTCCCCCCGATTCGGCCAGAAGGCCATGGCCCGCTCGGACTGGGCCGTGATCGTGAGCGACGGGTTCACGCCGAGGTTGGCGCTGACCGCCGAGCCGTCGGCGACGTGGAGCCCGGGGTGGCCGTACACCCGCTGGTAGGGGTCGATCACCCCTCGGTCCGGGTCGGCCCCGATGACGCAGCCGCCGAGGATGTGGGCGGTGACCGGCACGTCGAGCAGGGCTTCGTTGATCGAGCCGTAGGCGTCGCCGCCCATGATCTCGGCCGCGTGGCGGGCCGCCTCCTCGGCCTCGGGGATGTAGGTGGGATTGGGCTCACCGGTCCCCTGCTCCGACCGCAGCTTCACGCCACGGCGACGGCGCTTCCAGCGCAGGTTGATGCTGTTGTCGCGACTCTGCATGACCAGCAGGATCACCGACCGCTCCGACCAGCGCCGAACGGAGAGGCTGCGCACGAACCGGACCGGGTGACGCAGGGCCTGGAGGAAGAAGCGGACCGGACGAGGCAGACGACCTTCGCCGGGCACCAGCAGGGTGCTCAGCAGGCCGATCGCGTTCGAGCCCTTGGGGTAGCGCACGCCCTCGATGTGGGTGTGGTCGTTGGGGTAGATCGACGAGCTGATGGCGATGCCGCGGGAGTAGTCGGTGTCGGTCACTCGCAGCGTCGATGCGCCGGGGATCGACTCGGAGTTGGTGCGCACGAGCTCACCGAGGCGATCGGACAGGTTCGGCAGTCGCTCTCGCTCCTTCATGTCGGCCAGGAGGCCGAGCGTGCCGAGCACGCCTGCGGAGAAGACGACCTGCTCGGTCGTGATCCGCGTCACCCGCCGGCCCCACTTGGCACCCGGCTTCTCCGACACGACCTCGTACCCGCCTCCGGCGAGCGGGATCACGTCGGTGACCTGCCGCTCGGCGAGGACGACTGCCCCACCCGCCTCGGCGAGATGGAGGTAGTTGTAGTCCAGGGAGTTCTTGGCGTTGTGACGGCAGCCCACCATGCACGCGCCGCACATGATGCACCCGGTGCGGTCGGGCCCGGCGCCGCCGAAGTACGGGTCGGGGACCGTCTCGCCCGGCCGGCCGAAGTACACGCCGACGTCGGTGGGCCGGTAGGTGTCGCCGACTCCCATCCGCTCCCCGACGGCCCGGATCACCGCGTCGTTCGGGCTGTCGTCGGGTGCCCGGGCGACGCCCAGCATCCGCTTGGCCTGGTCGTAGTGCGACGCCAGCTCGGCCTTCCAATCGGTGATGCCGGCCCACTGCGGGTCGGCGTAGAACTGGTCCAGCGGCTCGTACAGGGTGTTGGCGTACACCAGCGATCCGCCGCCGACGCCGGCGCCCGACAGCACCAGAACGTCGCTCAACAGCGTGAGCCGCTGGATGCCTCGCAGCCCGAGACGCGGGAAGTAGAGGAACTTGCGGAGGTTCCAGTTGGTCGTCGGGAAGTCGTCGGCCGCGAACCTCTTGCCGGCTTCGAGCACCGTCACCCGGTACCCCTTCTCGGTGAGCCGCAAGGCGCTGACGCTGCCGCCGAAGCCGCTCCCGATGATCACCACGTCGGTGTCGAAGGCCCGCTCGTCGCTCACGTCGTCTCCCTTCCTCGCCGCGGCGCCCGCAGTCCGGACACGAGACTCCCACAGAACCGGCGGCGCCCGGTCCGCGCCGCGGCGACCGGCCGACGATGTGCCCTAGATTCATGGATCACGACGCCGACCACGATCACGAGGAGCCCCGAGATGTCCAAGGTTGCAATGGTGGCGACGTTCGCGTGCGCCGCGGGCAAGGGCGACGAGATGGACGAGGTGCTGGCGGCCCAGGTCGCGGCGGCCGCCGATCTCGACGGCGTGGAGGTGTACTCGTACCACCGCGGCGAGAACGACCAGTACTCCTTCTTCGCCCTGTTCTCCTCGATGGAGGCGGTGCAGGCCCACGGCGAGGCGGAGTCGTTGAAGGACGTCATGCCCGCATTCATGAGCCTGCTCGCCGGCCCGCCGCAGATGTCCACCTACACACCGGTGGCCGCGGCCGGCCTCGACGTCTGAGTCGGCGGATCGAGATCGGTGCCGCCGTGATCACGTCCGTTCACCTGCGGACCTGTTCCGACGACCCGGCTGCGACCCGGGCGTTCCTGCGCGACGTCCTCCGGTGGCCTTACGTCGCTGCCAACCCCGGCACCCGGTCCGCCCACGACCTCTGAGCTACGGGCCGCCGCCCAGCTCGGTCACGATGCGGTGTCCGGCCTCGTCGGCGGCGGCGGGTGAGATCACGCCGGTGGTGACCAGGTTGCCCAGCAGCTCCCGCACCGTGATGCGGCTCAGGGCGAGGGCCTGGCGCCGGTGGAGCACCCGCCGCTCGACCTCGATCCGCTTGTCGAGCTCCTCGAGCCGCCTCTCGGCCGACTGCTCCCAGTGGGTGAAGGTCCGTCTCGCGGCGAGGATCCGGTCTTCGTGGAGAGTCGGCAACGCCCGGAAGTGATCCAGCTCCGAGGCGGCCCGCTGAGCGGCGAGGCGCCGGGCGCTGACCTCGACATAGGCGACCTCGGTGAGGTCCTCGCCGAGCGGCGGGGGGAGCAGCCCGAGCAGCCACCGGTGCAGCCGGGCGTACCACGGGAGGTGGGCCCGCCGGGCCGCGTCGACGCGCAGTTGACCGCTCTCGGCCTCCTCGATCTCGTCGTCGATCTCGTACATCAGCGACCGCGTCGCCAGCGGCGGAAGCAGCCCGGCATCGCTGAGTCGCTGGTACGTCTCCCGTTCGATGTGCAGCCCGCGCAGGGTGAGCACCTGGACCTCCTCCGCCTCGGACAGGTTGGAGTGGTCGAGGTCGTCGCGCGCCTCGACCTCCGCGACCCGCAGGTGGGCGTCGAGCACCTCGTCCTCCACCTGGAGGTCGCGCAGACGCTCGCGGGTGGCGCCGATGGCGAAGAGGCGAGCGGCTGCGTCGAGGAACTGATCCATCCGGGACGTGCGGTCGAGCCCCAGGACGTGCACCAGCGCCTGGATGGTGGTGGCGTTCAGCAGCAGCGTCGCCAGGACCACGCCGCCGGTGGCGGCGACGATGGTGTCCCTCGAGGGCACGTCGGCCGGTAGGGCCAGCGCGAGGGCCAGCGCCACCCCGCCGCGCAGGCCGCCCCAGACGATCACCGCAGAGTTGCGGGGGCCGATCCGGTCGACCATCCGCAGCCGCTCGAGCGCCCAGACGACCGACACCACGGCGATGGGTCGGGCCACCACCACCGCGACGAACGCCAGCGCGATGGTGCCGAGGTTGTCGCCGAGGAGCGTGAAGTCCAGCGCCAGCCCGATGAAGAGGAAGAGGAGGGCGTTCGAGATGAAGGACAACGCGTCCCACAACTCGTGCAGGATCTCGCGAACCTTGCTGTTGGCTCGACTCTCGGTCATGCTCCCGATGACCACGCCGGCGGCAACGGTCGCCATCACCCCGGAGAAGCCGAGAACGGCGTCGGCCAGGACGTAGCCGCCGTAGGCGACCGCGATCGAGAGCGCCGCCGCCGGCAGGCGGTCGATCAGTGGGAGCAGGAGCACCGCCACCAGGCCGATGAGCCCGCCGATCAGCAGGCCGCCGGCGAAGACGCCGAAGAAGTCGGCGATCCCTTCGCCCACCGACAGCGACCCGCCGGTGGCGGTCACCACCAGGATCTGCGAGAGCACGATCGCCACGCCGTCGTTGAGCATGCTCTCTCCCTCGACCAGGGTGAGCAGGCGGTTCGACACGCCGACCTCGCGGAACACCGCCACCACCGCAACCGGGTCGGTGGCCGAGATGATGACCCCGAACAGCAGCGCCACCGACATCGACAGGCCTGCGGTCGCGTTCATCGAGAGGCCCACCACCGCTGCCGACACCCCGAGGGCGACCGTGGCCAGCGCCCCGATCGGCACGAGGTTGCGCATGAACTCGCGCGTCGAGAGCCCCAGGGCGGCCTCGAAGATCAGCACCGGCAGCAGGAGGTTGAGCACCAGGCCCTCGAACCCTTCGCCGGCGATGAGATCGGCGATGGCCAGGTCGGCCCCGGCCTCGCTGACCACCAGGCCCGCGACGGCCAGCACCACGGTCAGCGGGATGTGCAGCGAGCGGATGAGCAGGCCGATCAGCACCGCGACCGACAGCAGGATCGACGCCTCGAGCAGCACTCGCGGCAGGTCGGTCAGGATGAGCTCGGTCTCGTCCCCCACTGGCGATCGAGCCTAGTGATCCGGCTGTTCGTGCGCCCTGGCCGCCGGGCTCCGACACGGCACCGGGCCGGCCCTCCTCAGCGGGTCGCGGCGTAGCGGTACCGGGCCAGCAACCCGTCGTCGATGGCCCGCAGCGTCGTCCGGCGGGTCGTGCGACGCTCCTCGTAGGCGTCGTCACCCATCGCCTGACGCAACGCCTCCTCGTAGCGCTCGCTGGCCGTCATCCAGCGGAGCTGGGTGGCCCGGTACTCGTCGGTGTCGTCGCGCTGCTCGATGGCGGTGAACCCCGCCGTGCGCAGCATGCTCGGATAGCTGGTCCGCACCGCGGCCGCCGGAGGACCGTGGCGGTTGGCCCGCCGTCGACGCGATGGCTCGAGGCCCGGGGTGGGATGGATCGTGTGGAAGGCGATGCGACCGCCGGGCCGGAGCACTCGCCGACACGCTCTCAGCACGGAGAGCTTGTTGCGCACTCAACACATGACGTCGGCATGGACCACGGCGTCCACCGACCGAGGTCGGAGCGGGATGGCATCGGCGCGGGACTGGATGGCCCAGGCTCGCGCCGACAAGCCGTCGGCGACGCTCCGGTGGCGGGCCACGACGACCCCCTCGATGACGGGGTCGAGGCTCACGACCGCGCACCCGTGTCTCGCCGCGAGGTAGAGGCCGGGCCAGCCACACCCGGCCCCGAGATCCAACAACACCTGGCCGGGGGCGAGCCCCAGGACGTCGCCGATCTCGTCGGCCTGGGCCCGCGTCGTGTACCCGTTGGCCTGGTAGTCGCTGTCGAGCGTGTCCATCTCGGCCGCGAGAAGGGCCTCCTCGTGCGACACGGAGTACCGCTCCCGGAAGCGCTCGATCTCGTCGGTGGCCATCGCTCTCCCCCTCCGCCGAACGCTAGTGGCCGGCCGAGCTCACAGCAGCGCCTCCTCGAACGGCAGCTGGCTGAGCAGCTCGGTGCCCCGGTCGGTGACCAGGATCTGCTGCTCGAGCTTGACCCCCTCGGCGCCGTCGACGGCGCCGATGAAGCTCTCCACGCACAGCACCATGCCCGGCTCGATGACCCCGTCGTAGCCGGCGTCGGCGAAGTCGGCGTGGTGGTAGAGGTAGGGGTACTCACCGGTCATCCCGCAGCCGTGGGCCGAGAGGTAATAGCGGTGGGCCCGGAACTCGTCGGGCAGGTCCCAGGCCCGGTTCGCATAGTCGCGAAAGCTCAGTCCGGGCTCGATGAGGGCCAGGTTGTGGTCGATCTGCTCGAGCGCCAGCGCGTGCAGTCGGCGCTGCTCGGGGCTCGGCCGGCTCGGCCCGACGTGGAACGTCCGGGAGAAGTCGGCGTAGTAGCCGTGGCAGCCGACCACGTCGGTGTCCAAGGCCACCAGCTCGTCGGCCTCGATCACCCGTGGCGAGGACTCCTGGAACCAGGGGTTGGTGCGGGGCCCGGAGTTGAGCAGCCGCGTCTCGCAGTAGTCCCCGTTGCCGGCGATCACCTCCCCGTGGAGCACCGACCACAGCTCGTTCTCGGTGATCCCCGGTCGCAGCGCTTCGCGCATGGTCCGGACCGCGTGCTCGGTCATGCGGACCGAGGCCCGGATGCAGTCGATCTCGTCGGCCGACTTGACGGCCCGGGCCAGCTCGACCGGCTGCTGGGCGTCGACGATCGAGAAGCCGTGACCGGCCAGCGCCATGACCGCGCCGGCGTTCAGGCGCTCGACGCCGATCCGGTGGGCGCTCCGGCCGAGCTGGGCGACGATCTCGCTCGCCACCTCGTCGGCCCACGCCCGCTCGCGATCGGCGACGCCGGGGCCGGCCGCCACGAAGCTGGCGGTCAGGGCCGGCCGGACCTCGTCGACCGTCTCGTACCCGTCGGCCAGGTGCTCACAGCCGGTGAACTCGTACAGGACGGAGCGGTCCTGGGTGAGGAGCAGGTAGCGGGCCGGCGCGTTTCGGGACGTGAACACCTGCATGTTCCTGGTCCCGGTGGCGTAGCGGATGTTGACCGCATCGCTCAGGAGCAGCGCCCCCATGTCGTGCGCGACCATCTGCTCCCGTACGCGGCCGAGCCGGTACCGCCGAACCGCCTCGAGGTCGACGTCGGGCGCCGTCGGCCGCGATGCGGCGCGCCCCGCCGGAGACACCTGGGTGACTCCGGCGGGACGGCCCGGTTTCAGGACAGGTCGAACCGATCGAGGTTCATGACCTTGTGCCACGCCGCGACGAAGTCGGTCACGAACTTCTCGTCGGCGTCGTCGGCCGCGTAGACCTCGGCGATGGCTCGAAGCTGCGAGTTCGCCCCGAAGACGAGATCGCAACGGGTGCCGGTCCACTTCGTGGCGCCGCTCGCCCGGTCACGACCCTCGAAGACGTCCTCGGCGTCGGAGGTCGCCTGCCACTCGGTACCCATGTCGAGCAGGTTCACGAAGAAGTCGTTGGTGAGCGTCTCGGTCCGGTCGGTGAGGACACCGTGCGTGGAGCCGTTGGTGTTGGCGCC
>JBFJYB010000109.1:0-7841 GCA_041622835.1 Acidimicrobiales bacterium
CCGGGTGGCGGTCGTGGCCGAGGAGACGCTCGGCGGCGAGCAGACCGAGGGCGCCGTCGTGCTCGAGGCGGAGCGGGCTGGAGCCGAGCTGGTGTACCGGAGCACCGACGTCCCGCCCCCGAGCGCGCCGCCCAGGAGCGAGTGGGACGAGGTGGTCGACGCCATTCGCGAGGCGGATCCGCAGCTCGTGTTCGTCGACGGCCAGGAGACGGTGGGCCTCTACGCCGCGCTACGGCAGGCCGGCGTCGACGCCGACATCGTCGGCACCCTCCAGGTCGACGGCGACGACCTGGCCCGCGACCCCGACCTGGTCCTCGCCCTGTCGGGGAGCTACCTGGTGTCGCCGGGGGTCGACGTGACGACCCGCGACAGCGCGGAGTGGGGTCGGCTCGTGATCGACATGGCTGCGGTGGGCGTGGCGGCCGAGGACATCGACCGCGCCGTCGTCCTCGGCTACGCAGCCGTCGACCTGTTCCTGGCGGCGCTGAGCGACACCCCCGACCCCCTGTCGACCGAGGCGTTCCACGACGTGCTCAACGGGGGATGGGAGTACCCCGGCATCGGGCGGATGGTGTGCGGCGGCTGGTGGCCGGCGAGCCACCTGGTCGAGTACCCGTGCGCCGCGCTGGTGAGGGTCAGCCCGATCGGCGATCCGCTGGCGACCGTGGTCCCGCTCACCGACTTCAACGTCGCGACCCGGCCCGCACCCGCGGACGACCCCGCCGACTCGGACGACCCGGACGACTCGGACGACTGAGCGCACTCGGGAAGAAGCCGGAGGGGAGATCCGGGACGGGGACTGCTAGGTGATCGGCGCCAGGTAGGCGACGAGCCTCTCGGGGCGGAAGCTGGTCTCGTTCCCGCCTTCCGGGTCGATCTCGCCCTCGTCGAAGCCCACCAGGAGCACGGTGCTCTCGGAGACGGCCAGGCCGGTCGGCACGAGGAGCACGTCCGGGTCGACGATGGCGTCGAGATCGGTGACGCTCCAGCTCGACCCGTCGGTGCTGTGGAGCAGCGCTCGACGGGGTGACTCACCGCCCAGGCCGGACTCCTCGGGCGGGACGCCGGCGACCGCCGCTTCGATCGCAGCGCCGATGCTCGCCTCGGTGAACACGGCCACGACCTCGGATCCTGACTCGTCGAGGATCTCCACGCTGGTGTCGGAGGTCAGTCGAACCCGGTCCGGGAGAGTGGCGGGATCTGGCGGCTCGACGCCGTCGATCTCGGCGATCACCGATCCGTCGGGCTCGAAGAAGGTGGTTCGGAAGCTCGTGTTGTCGATCAGCATCGAGTAGCCGTTCGCCTCGACCGTCACCTCGTCGACGGGAGGTTGCCACGGAGGGTGTGCCTCGGCCAGGGCCACCAGGCCGGCCGGGCTGCTGGCCGCGAGCCAGATCCACGAGGACTCGCCGGCGCCCAGGCCGAGATCGGCCGAGAGGTCGGTCATCTGCCAGGTCCCGTCGTCGGACCGGGTCCATGCGACCGGGCGCCCCTCGCAGGTGCCGACGACGGTGAGGCGACCGTCGAGCTCGGCGATGCCGCCCACGATGTCGGAGTCGCCGAAGCCGGTGTCGCTCGCCCGGGTCCATGACCGACCGTCGGGCGAGGTCCAGACGGCGGCCGCGCCAGGCTCGATCGGGGGGCTGCCGACCGCTCCGGCGACCGCGAAGCCCGACTCGGTCGCCACCGCGCCGTTCACCCACGCGGCGTCCAGGCCCGAGGTGTCGACCAGCTCGAAGTCCTCGCCGTCGGCCGCCACCCACGCCACCGTCCGGGCTCCACCGCGACCCAACAGCTCGGCCAGCTCGGGGTCGATGCCCAGCTCCTCGGCGGTGATCGTCTGGATGGCGTCGTCGGCCTCCGGATCGACGGCGAACAGCTCGAAGGCGATCTCGCCGTTGGCGCCCTCGATGACCCCCCAGCCGCCGTCGGCCAGCGTCGGATCGTCGAGCAGGTCCTGGAGGTCGAGGTCGATCCACTGCGAGCCGATCAGCAGCACGCCGGCCGGGCCGGTGACGACGTGCTCGACGCTCGTGCCCGTGAAGATCGTTCCCTCCCACTCGGGAGGTGCGGGTCGTGGCAGGCCGCGGACGTCCCAACCGGTGAGATCGTCGGACACGGCGACGAAACTGGCCCGGGGCGGCCGGTCGGCGCCAGGCGTGTCGTCGAAGCGGATTCCGGCCGCGTAATAGTGCTCGCCGGACCAGGCGATCGCCGAGACGATCAGGTCGGACCCGATCCCCAGGTCGAGCGTCGACCAGCTCGACCCGTCGGGGCTCACGTAGAGCACCGGTTGGTTGTCGAGGCCCTGGTCGAGCAGTAGGAACTCCCCGTCGCGGCCGACCGTGAGCCGCCCGGTGCCGATGCCCGGCGGGGAGTCGACCGGTTGCAGGTCGATGGTGCCGCGGGCGGGGGTGGTGGCCTCGCCGGGTGTGGTTCCGGCTTCGCCCGGCTCGACGGCCCCCTCGGCCTCGGCGTTCTCCTCGAGGGCTTCTTCTCTCGCTTGCCCTTCTTCGCCCGCCTCGTCGCCGCCGACGGCCAGCGTGAGGTCGGGCTGGGAGTCGCCGTCTCGCAGCAGCAGGCCGATGCCGAGCACCGCCGCGACCAGCACGGCCGCGACCCCGCCACCGGCGGCGGCGACCGCGACGCGGCGCCGGCGGGCACGCTGGGCGATCACGTGCACCTCGGCCGACTCGGGCTCGATGCCGGCGGCTCGGGCCCGGAGGTGGCGGCGGAGCCGGTCGTCGATGGTCATGGGGAAGCCGCCTCGCTGTCAGGGGTGGTGGGCTCAGGGCTGGTCGTGGGATTCAGGTGGTGGAGTCGCACCTCGAGCTGATCCAGGGCCCGGCTCAGCCGGCTCTTCACCGTCCCGGGGGCGACGTCGAGCGCGGCCGCAGTCTCCGCGACCGACCAGTCGAGCAGGTACCGGAGCACGACCACCGAGCGGTGCTTGACGTCGAGCTCGCCGATGGCGGCGTCGAGAGCCGGGTCGACCGGTGCGACCGGAGGGCTCGGCTGGTCGGTCCACAGCGACGGCACCTCGCGGTGGCGCCGGAACCACGATCTCGCCCAGTTGAGCCCGACCCGGTAGACCCATCCGCTCGGGTTGTCGTAGTGCTGGACCCGGGCCCATCGCTGACAGGCGCGGGTCATGGCCTCGTCGGTCGCCTCGGCCGCCAGGCCGGCATCGCCGATCGTGAGGGCCAGCGCCCGGGCGATGACCGGGTGGTTGACCTGGTAGAACGCGGCGAAGTCGACGACCGCCGGCGCCGCGTCGACCGGCGTGCTCGCGCCTTCGTGGGCCGTGACCATCGCCTCCATCGTCCCACCAGACGCCCCAGACCCCCGACCGGTTCCATCCTTTTCGGTTCTGTCTTCTCGGGGTTGTCTTCTCGGGTCGTCCTCTCGGTTCCAGTCTCTCGGTTCCATCTTTTTCGGGTGGACCGGCTAGACCCTGCCCATGGCCAGCTTCTCGTCCTCGACCCCCGTCGCCGCACCGAGAGCGGTCGTGTGGTCCGTGATGACCGACCACGTGCGCTACGGCGAGTGGGGCCGGGCCTCGAAGGTCGTGCTCGAGCGGGAGGGGGATCCCGACCGGAACGGTCTCGGCGCGGTCCGCGTCTTTCATGCCGGCCCCATGCGGACCGTCGAGGAGGTCGTCGAGTGGGACCCGCCCGACAAGATGGCCTACCGGCTGGTGAAGGGTCTGCCGGTTCGCGACTACCGAGCCCAGATGGTCCTGCGGGATGCGGCGTCGGGAGAGGGCCCGCTGACCGTGCTCGACTGGTCGTCGACCTTCGAGCCGGCGATCCCGGGGACCGGTCGGCTGTTCGAGTGGTTCCTCGCGCGGGTGCTCGGGGACTTCGCGGCCGGGATCAAGCGGGCGGCCGAGGCGGAAGCGTGAACGCTGAACACCACTACCGCGCCCGCCGGGCGGCCGCGACGACGCTGGCCGGCCGGCTGAGAGACATCGCCGAGGCGCTGGTGACCTGCGACCCTGCGGTGGAGGATCTCGAGGCGGCCAACCGGCTGGCGGCCGAGCTGCGCCCCCACCTCGACGGTCCTGCGAGGGTCCGGTGGCACCAGGCCGACCCGGACCTGGGCGACGACGCACCGATCGAGCACCGCAACGCGTGGGTCGACGCCTCGCCGTTCGTGGGCGTGATCCACCCGTCGGCTCCGCCGATGCGGGTCCGGAGGGTCACCGCCGCCGATGCCGACGGCCGACCCCAGCTCGAGGGTCGGGTTCGGGTGGGCCCGGTCTACGAGGGCCCGCCGGGCGGGGTGCACGGGGGGATGATGGCGGGCCTCTTCGACGAGCTCCTGGGCGCGACGCCCAGCGGTCTGCTGGGCGTGCCGGCCGTGACCGGACGGCTGAAGCTGCGCTACGTCGCGCTCACGCCGATCGATCAGGATTTGCGGCTCACCGCCTGGATCGACAGCCATCGCGGCCGCCGGATCGTGGCGAGAGGCGCCTGCCACGTGGACGATCGACTGACGGCCGAAGCCGAGGGCCTGCTCGTGCGGGTCGCGTTCGCGGCCAGCGGGCCGTGACCGCCCCCGCCGCCGACGAGCGGCCCCACCTCGTGTGGTTGTGCACCGGGAACGCGGCCCGGTCGGTCATGGCGGCGGCGATGTTCGCCGACCGCGACGACCGGTTCCGGGTCACCGGCGCCGGCACCCACGCCATCGAGGGCCTGCCGATGAGCCAGCGCACCAGGGATGCGCTGGCTGCGTTCGGGCTGGCCGATCGGGGGCACCGCAGTCGCCAGCTGACCGCCGACCACCTCGCCGATGCGACGCTGGTGGTGGCGTTCGAGGCGAGCCACATCCACTACGTGCGGCGTCTCCACCCCGCCGCCGCCGCCCGTACCGCGACCCTGCCCCGCCTGGTGCGCGATCTGGCCCCCGGTCCCGACGACCTGCGTCGGCGCGTCGCCGACCTCGACCTGGCTGCCGCCGAGGTCGAGCCGTGGGAGGAGGTGGCCGATCCCGCCGGTGGCGACGACGCCACCTTTGCGGCCTGTGCCTCCCAGGTGAGTGCGCTGGTCGACGAGCTCCGTCAGCGCCTGTAGCGCGCCGCCGGCCCGGGCCGGCTACCGGTGGGCGAGCGAGCGGTGGGCCAGCTCGGCCGCCTTGGGCCCGAAGACGTCGGCGATGTGGCCGCCGGTGACCGCGGCGACCGGTGTGGTGGCGATCAGCTGCCGCCGGCCGTCGATCAGCCAGACGAGATCGGCGTGGGCCAGGGCCAGCTCGAGCTCGTGGGTCGCGAGCACGACCGCCAGCCCGTCGTCGGCGAGCTGTCGCAGCAGGCCCATCAGCTCGAAGCGGGCGCCGATGTCGAGGAACGCGGTCGGCTCGTCGAGCAGCAGGAGCCGGGGCTCCTGGGCCAGGGCCCTGGCGATCATGACCCGTTGGCGCTCGCCGTCGCTGAGCCGGTCGACGCTGCGGTCGGCGAGGTGCTCGGCCCCCGCCGCGGCCAGCGACTCCTCGACGACCCCGTGGTCGTGATCGGTCAGCCGACCCCCCCAACCGGTGTGCGGGTACCGCCCCAGCCCGACGAGGTCGCGGGCCCGGAGCATCCCGACGTCGGGATAGTCGGTGAGCACCACGCTCCTGCGGATCGCGATCTCGTGGAGCGACAGGTGGTCGAGCGGGTCGCCGCCGAGCACGACCTGACCGTCGAGCGGCACCTGCGACCCGGCCAGGGTTCGCAGCAACGTCGACTTGCCGGCACCGTTGGGTCCGAGCAGCACCGCCACCTGCCCAGGAGCCAGCGCCAGCGGTCCGGACCCGAGCACCCGCGTCGTGGCGCGGCGGCGGCGATACCCCACTGCGAGCCCTGTGGTGGCGAGGACGGCCGCGTCGGGCCGCGCTCGGTCGTGGTCCAGGGCGTGGCTCATGCGAAGCTCCGGGGCGACGCCCGCAACAGCACGACCACGACGACCGGCGCCCCGATCAGCGCGGTGATGGCGTTGATCGGCAGCGTGACGTCGTTCCCCGGAACCTGGGCGACGATCTCGGCCAGCAGGGCGACGCTGGCGCCGAGCAGCACCGAGGCCGGGACGAGGACCCGGTGGTCGTTGGTGTCGAGCAGCGCTCGCGCCAGGTGGGGGACCGCGATGCCGAGGAAGCCGATCGGCCCGGCGAAGGCGGTCACCGTGCCGGCCAGGGCCGATGCGGTGATCACGACGCCGACCCTCGCCCGCCGGATCCGAACGCCCATGGTCTCGGCGTAGCGCTCGCCCAGCAGCAGGGCGTTGAGCACCTTGGCCGAGAGCGCGGTGGCGACCAGAGCGACCACGACGACCGGCGTGAAGATCCGGAGCTCGTCCCAGGTCGTGGTGCGGAACGTCCCGAAGCCCCACCGGACGAAGGCGGAGATCCGCTCGGGATCGGCGAACCAGATGAGCAGGCTGACGATCGAACCGGTCGTGAAGCCGACCATCAGCCCGACGACCAGAACGGTCACGGTGTTGCGCACCCGCCCGGCCAGGACGAGGACCAGGCTCACGACCGCCGCCGCACCGAGCCCGGCGGCGGCGGTCACCCCGACGGCGGCGCCGAGGCCGAGGCCGCTGGCGAAGGCGCCGGCCGCACCGGCACCGGCCAGGGTGAGCAGTGCCACCCCGAGGCTGGCGCCCGACGTGATGCCCAGCGTGAACGGATCGGCGAGCGGGTTGCGGAACAGCGTCTGCATCTGGAGGCCGGCCACACCCAGCGCGGCGCCGGCGAGTGCGGCGGTGATGGCGCGCGGGAGCCGGATGTCAAGGACGATGGTCTCCCAGGCGTCCCGGTCGGCTTCGCCGCCCACGAGGACCGTGGCCACCTGATCGAGCGGGATCAGCACCGATCCGAGCGTGAGGGCCAGCCCGAAGGTGACGATCAGGCTCGCGCCCATGGCCGTCAGCGCGGCGACCCGGTGCTGGGCGGCGCCGGTCGCGGTCATCTGCTCGGCCTGTCCGGCTCAGCTCAGCTGGACGTAGAAGACCAGGTCGTGGTCGGGCAGGAGGTCCGGGTGCAGGATCGACACCAGATCGGCCAGCACCAGGTCGGGGCGGGCGGCGCCGAGCTCGAAGTAGTCGCTGGCCCCGCTCTCCTCGAGGCGGTAGTTCCAGACCGCGTCGTCCTGGAACGCGGCGAAGCTCCCGTGTCGGGGGTCGGCTGCGACCAGGTCGTCCTTCTCGTAGAACGAGAACCCGGGGTTCAGCCACACGTCGGCGTCGCCGGCCGCGGCGAGCACCGCCTCGAGGTCGAAGGGGATCGACTCGTTGCCGGGCTGGTCGGCGAACACGTAGTCGCCGCCGGCGTCGACGATGAACCGGGCGGCGAAGCTCTCGGACCCCGGCACGAACCAAGCGCCGTTGAACTCGTTGAAGCCGTCGGTGAGGACCTGGGGCCTGGTCTCGACGTCGGCCACCAGCGCGGCAGTCGTCTGGTAGTCCTGCTCGACCATGTCGAACAGCTCGTTCACCGCCGACTCCTCGTTCAACAGCACGGCGGCCAGCTTCATCCACTCGGAACGGCCGAGCGGGGTGGTCTCGCGGTAGTCGGCGTCGACCACCGCCACCAGCCCGACGGCATCGAGCGGCCCCAGCTCCTCGGCAGCCGGCCCGAACAGGTTGGCGAGGATCACGTCGGGTCCCAGGTCGACCAGGGTCTCGATGTCGAGCTCGAAGCTCAGCGTGCCGGTGCGCACGAGCTCGCCGGCGTCGATCAGCCCGCGGACCCGCTCGTTCTGGACGAAGTCGAAGCTGTCGAGGGCGGCCAGCACGTCGAGGCGATCGATGCCGTCGAGGCCGGGCAGGATCGTCGTGCTCATCACGGCCATCGAGGAGACC
>JBFJYB010000110.1:0-7711 GCA_041622835.1 Acidimicrobiales bacterium
CCGCTTGCGGATGTAGAGGTCGGCCAGCCGCTGCCGGGTGACCGGGTCGTCGGTGACGTCGAGCCAGCGGGCCAGCTCGAGCACCTGGTTCCAGGTGCCGCCCGGCCGGTTGGTGGCGCCTCCACCCCGGTCGGAGTGGTCGCGCTCGAAGCCCAGGGTCGTGAGCGCCACCTTCCACCCGTCGCCCTCGGCCCCCAGCCGGAGCGAGTCCGGGACCCGTGCGTCGTCGAAGAAGACCTCGTTGAACGACCGGCCGCCCGACATCTGGCGGATGGGGCGAACCGTCACGCCAGGCGTGTCCATGGGCACGAGGAACGCCGTCATCCCCTTGTGCTTGGGGACGTCGACGTCGGACCGGGCGATGCACTCCCCCCACTCGGCGAACTGCGCCCCCGAGCTCCAGACCTTCTGCCCGTTCAGCACCCACTCGTCGCCGTCTCGCTCGGCCCTGAGGGCGAGCGACGCCAGGTCGGAGCCGGCGCCGGGCTCGGAGAAGAGCTGGGCGCACAGCTCGGCCGTGCGCAGGAACGACCCGATGAAGCGCTGCTTCTGCTCCGGCGACCCGAACACCTCGACGGTCGGCGCGATGAGCCCGACCGTCACCGAGAAGGTCTCGTGACTCCGGGGGGTCTGGTACCGGGCCTCGAGCCGGGCGAACTCGCGGGCATGGGCCTTCGACAGCCCGAGGCCCCCGTAGTTGGGCGACCAGGTGATGGCGTGGTAGCCCTTCTCGGCCTTCTTCTGCTGCCACGCCTGGAGCGCGCTCAGCACCGCCTGCTCCTCGTCGTGGTCGAGGTTGTGGAAGATGCTGACGTCGAAGTCGCCGCGACCCCAGACCAGCTCGGAGCGGTCGACCTGCTCCAGGGGGGTGCCGTTGGCAGCCAACCATTCGGCGGCTTCGGCGATGAAGGCGTCGAGATCGGGCACCAGCGGAGGTTAGTAACTGACCGGTCAGTTACGCCCGTCGGAGGACTAGTGTCTCGCCGGTGAGCACCGAGCGCCGACGACTGGGGCGGCCGCCCGCGTCGAGCAGTGCCAAGACCCGGGGCCGGATACTCGACGAGGCCAGGCGCTGCTTCGCCGACCTCGGGTACGACTCGACCACCAACAAGGTGCTGGCCGAGCGGGCCAACATCACGACCGGCGCCATCTACCACTACTTCGAGTCGAAGCTCGACATGTACGTCGAGGTCCACAACGACGTGCAGCAGCGGGTCTACGACCGGCTGCGGACCGCGGTCTCCGGGACCACCACGTTCCAGGAGAGCCTCGAGGCCGTGCTCGATGCCGTGCTCGAGCTTCACGTCGAGGACCCGTCGCTGGCCCGGTTCCTGGTGAGCGCGCGGGGTGACTCACCGCGGAGCGAGGAGATGATGGCGGCCATCCGGCCCCACGCCGGCACGAGGCAGGCGTTCTTCGGGGAGCTGGTCGACATCGGGGTGGGAACCGGCGAGATCCTCGCCATCGACCGGGCCACCGTGCTCGACGTGATCACCGCCATGGTGATGGGCCTGGTCGCCGCCGGCGCCGCCGACGCCAAGGCTCACCGGCGCGCCATCACCGGGTTCAAGCGGTTGTTCGGGGGCGAGCTCGTGGCGCCAGCCCGCTCCTGACTGCCACCGTCCACAGGCCGACCATCGACAGGGAGTGTCATGACCATCATCATCGCCGGAACGATCACCCTCGATCCCGACAAGATCGACGCCGCCATGGAGGCCGCGGTCGCCATGATGAAGGCGACCCACGAGGAGCCGGGGAACATCGAGTACGTGTTCAGCGTCGACCCGCTGACCCCGGGAACGGTTCGCATCTTCGAGAAGTGGGAGAGCGAGGAGGATCTCGCGCTGCACTTCGCGGCCCCGCACATGGCCGAGTTCCAGTCCAAGGTGCCCGAGCTCGGCATCACCGGCATGGACATCCTCAAGTACGAGGTCGCCTCGGAGGGTCCGATCCGCTAGGCGAGATCGAGCTACTCGGTGGCCGCGACCTCGGCCACGTACTGGTGGGCGAGGCGGAGCCACTCGCCGACCTGGTCGACGGAGAACCCGCAGCCGGCCGCCACCTCGTCGAGCAGAGAACGCTGCTGCGCGAGGACGTCGGGGTTCACTCCCGGCTCGTCGAGCCAGAGCGACGCCGGTTCGTAGACGCCGGCATCGACGAGGCAGGCCGCCTCGTCGCCGACGATCCCCAAGGTGCCGAGCACGTCGGCCACCAGACCCTCGATCGGGTAGCCGTAGACCTCGGGTGTGCTCTCCGGCACCGGCATCGGCTCCGGTACGAGCACCTCCGGAACGAGCTCGGGAACGGCCACCTCGTCCGGATCGATCGGCAGCTGGTGGATGAACACCTCGGGCGACTCGGCGATTTGCTCGGCGAGCTCCTCGAAGACGTCGGTGTCGCCCCAGACCACGTCGGTGACCAGCCAGGCGAACATCTCCGCCTCCGCCTCCGACGCCCCGCACCGCACCGCCAGCGCGATCAGGGAGTCACGCCCGGACGGGCGCTCGTCCAGAGCATCTCCCACCAGCTCCAGCGCCGCCGGATGGGTGAGGCAGTCCGGCGCGGAGTCGAGCCACAGTCGCTGAACCACCTGCGTCACGTGGCTCCTGAGCTCGGATCGGTCCTTCACGAAGGGCGGCGGGTAGGTGTCGAAGACCGGACCGCAGCGGTCCTCGACGTCACCGAAGAACTCGTCGCCCTGTCGGTCGATCTCGTCCTCGTCGAAACCCAACCGATCGAGAACCTCGTCACCGAGCTGGTCCAGGGGCAGGGTCGGATCCTCCTCGTAGGCGTCGACCACCGCCTCGAGCGCGGCGCGGAGCTCGGCGAGCTCCGGAGGAACGAGCCGAGCCAGGTCGCCGAAGCCGGCCATGAAGAGGGGCATCGACCACTCGGCGATCAGGTCGTCGTCGAGGCCGCCCTCGTAGCTTGCCCTCGAGGCCAGGGCGGAGATGTCCTCCATGTCGCGGTACACCTCGCAGAGGTCACGAGGCTCCTCGACGACCGGCTCGGTCGGCTCGATGGGCTCGTACTGCTCGGGTTCACCGGTCGCCTCGAGCTGCACCTCGACCGAGCCGGCCGTGGTGCAGCCGACGGCGAGGAGCGCGAGGAGGCCGATGATCGCAGCAGACCGCATCCTGGAGCTATCGGCACCTGGCCGGATGCCCTGAAGTCAGCGAGGTCGCTCGGTGACCCTCGGGTTGCCGTCGGTCCACACCGTCGACAGCGTCCGGTGCACGATGCGCCAACCGGCGGCGGTGCGGACCAGCTCGTCCTCGTAGATCCCCGCCACGACGAAGTTGTCGCCGCCCTCGACCCCCCGCTTCACGTGCTGGGCGTGCAGGTAGCACCGCGCCGTGGCCCGATCCCCGTCGACGGCCACCTGGTGGGTGCCGACCAGGTGCATGCTCGCGTCGAGACGCGTCAGTGCTCGATCCACCCGATCGATGATGGCGTCGATACCGACGCAGTCGACCCCGCCCAACGTCGCGGTGGCGTCGGGGGTGAAGACGTGCCGCAGGTCGTCGTAGTTCCGCTCGTCGAGGGCCCAGCAGTAGCGGACCGCCAGGTCGACGACCGCAGCCCGATCGGCCATGGCTTGGAGCTCGTCGCCCACGGCGCGCCACACTAGGGCCCATGCGCATCGGGGTCTCGCTGGCCAGCTTCCACGACGTGGACGACCCGCGGGAGGGGGCGCGGCACATGATCGAGCGGACGCAGGCCGCCCGCGACGCCGGGCTCGACCTGTTGAGCGTCGGCGACCATCACGTCAACTCGCGGCCCTACTACCAGAACGCCCCGATCCTCGGCCGCCTCCTCGCCGAGTGGGACGAGCGCCCAGCCGGATGTCTCTACCTCGTCCCGCTGTGGCCAGCCGTCTTGATGGCCGAGCAGATCGGCACGCTGGCGGCGATCGCCAGGGGTCCGTTCGTGGTCCAGACCGGGCTGGGCGGGCCACCGTCCGAGTCGGCGGCGATGGGCGTCGAGCACCGCAACCGGGTGTCTCGCTACGAGGAGACCGTCGTGGTGGTCCGGGCGCTGCTGGCCGGTGAGGTGGTGTCGAGCGACCTGCTCGGCATCGCCGAGGCGCGGGTCTCTCCCACACCGGCCGAGCCAAGCGAGTGGTGGATCGGAGCCGGGGCCGACGTCGCACTCGACCGGGCGGCGCGCCTGGGCGACACCTGGTACGCGGGCCCCAACCTCGAGCCGACCGACGCAGCCGAGCGGCTCCGGTACTTCCTCGATGCCTGCGACCGAGAGGGGCGCGAGCCACCCTGCCTGCCGATCCGTCGCGACGTGTTCGTCGCCCAGTCCTCCGACGAGGCGCGGCGGGTCGGCGACGGCCTGATCGCCGCCGGCTACCGGGGCATGAGCGCCGAGGCGGCCGTGTACGGCTCACCGAGCGAGGTCGCCGACCGTTTCGCCCAGCTCGGTGCCATCGGGTTCACCGACGTCGTCGTGCGCCAGATGGCGGTGCCCCAGGAGCAGGCGGTGGAGTCCTACAACCTGCTGGGCGAGGTCCGGCGCCAGCTCGCCTGAGGCCACGGAGGCGGAGGCGGAGGCAGCACGATCGGTACGCTGCGCCGGTGCCGCCGGGTGCCCGCTTCGACGCCGTCGTGTTCGACAAGGACGGCACTCTCCTCGCCTTCCACCCGACCTGGGACGCGGCCTTCGGCGAGCTGCTGGCGATCCTGACCGGCGACGACGACGCGGTTTGCGAGGCCGCGGCCGAGGCGGCCGGCTACGACCTGGCGAGCGGAACCATCCCCGACGACTCGCCGATCGTCGCCGAGAGCAGCGCGACCCTGGTGGCCATGATGGCCCCGGCGCTCGGGCGGCGATGCGACGAGGCGTTCGTGGAGGAGGTCGACGACCTGCTCGGTCGGCTGTCGCTCGAACGGGTGACGCCCGAGGCAGGCGCCGAGTCGGCGCTCGGCGCCCTGGCTGCGGCCGGGGTCGGCATGGCGATCGCCACCAACGACGCCGAGGGCACGGCTCGCCTCCAGGTCGAGCGGCTCGGATGGGGCGACTACTTCGACGCCATCGTGGGCCACGACTCGGGCCACGGGTCGAAGCCCGACGCGGGCCAGGTGCTGGCCTGCCTGCGCGAGCTGGAGGTCGAGCCGGCGAGAGCTGCGCTGGCCGGTGACTCGCGGTACGACCTCGACGCCGCACGAGCGGCTGGTGTCACGTCGATCCTGGTCGGCGATTTCCCCGACCTCGCGCCCGACGCCGACCACGCCGTCGCCGGCCTCGGCGCCCTGCCTGCGCTCGTGCTCGGCTGACGGTCGATCAGGGAGCCACCGGTATGCTCGTCGCCGCACCGCTGGCCGCCACCCGAGTCGAGATCGCCCGATGAGCCCCGCCCACCCCGATCCCGGATCGTTCCGTGACCCCCGGAGCCGGGTGTTCCTCGCCGGCGACACGGTGCTGCGGGCCATCGCGGCCGGCGAGGGCCTGGCCGACTACGAGGCGCTCGAGGCGACCAGCTTCTACCGACAGGCTCGGGACTCGGGAGAGATCGTCGGCACCGAGCGGGCCACCGACGTCGACCCGACCGACCTCGGTGAAGGCTGGGCTGCGGTGCTGCGCCACGAGCGCATCCCGTTCGTGTCCTACCCGTACGAGTGGCCCTTCGAGATGCTGCGGGACGCAGCCAAGCTCCAGCTCGATCTGACCCAGGCCGCGCTGGCCGAGGACCTGACCACCAAGGATGCCACCTCGTACAACGTGCAGTTCCTCGGCTCGCGACCGACGTTCATCGACGTCGGGTCGTTCGAGCGGCTACGGGCCCACGAGCCGTGGCACGGCTACCGCCAGTTCTGCCAGCTGTTCCTCTACCCCCTGATGTTCCAGGCCTACAAGGAGCTGCCGTTCCAGCCGTGGCTCCGGGGGGCGATCGACGGCATCTCGCCGCTCGAGGCGAGGGCGGCCATGTCGCGTTGGGACCTCCTGAGCCCGAGGAAGAAGGGCACGCTGCTGCACGTCGGGCTCCACGCCCGGGCCGAGCGCCGCTACGCCGCCTCGGACCGCGATGTCAAGGCCGACCTCGAGCGCGCCGGCTTCAAGAAGGAGGTGACGGTCAACCAGATCCGCGGTCTGCGCAAGCTGGTCGGCGGGCTCGAGTGGAAGCGGTCGGAGTCCGAGTGGTCGGGCTACGGCGAGCGCGAGCACTACAGCGACGCCGACCTGGCGGCCAAGTCGGCGTTCGTGTCCCGCGTGGTCGGCGCGAGGCGGAGAGACACCGTTCTCGACCTGGGCGCCAACGACGGGCACTTCTCCCGCCTCGCCGTCGAGGCTGGCGCCGCCTACGTCGTCGCCCTCGACGCCGACCCGCTCGTCGTCGACACGCTCTACCGGTCGCTGCGCGCCGAAGCCAACCACTCGATCCTGCCGCTGGTGATGAACCTGGCCGACCCGTCACCGGGCTCGGGCTGGCGTGGGGTGGAGCGGCAACCCTTCGTCGGCCGTACCCGGCCCGACCTGGTGCTCGCCCTGGCGGTCGTGCACCACCTCGCCATCTCGGCCAACGTCCCCCTCGGCGCCATCGTCACGCTGCTGGCCGAGCTGGGCGGCGAGGTCGTGGTGGAGCTGCCCACCCCGGCCGACCCCATGGTCGAGAAGCTCCTGCGGAACAAGCGGGAAGGCATCCACGACGACTACACCGTCCAGGTCTTCGAGCGCGAGCTCGGCGCCCGGTTCGACCTGCGAGACCGCGAGGAGCTCCCCTCGGGCACCCGGATCCTCTACCACGCCGTGCCGCGCTAGCGCACTCTCCTAGAAGCTCGCGGCGAGCACCGTCTCGTCGTCGGCGTCGGTCACCCAGATCCACGTGGCATCGGCCAGCGGGAGCGAGGACGCGAGGGTGAGGCCGAGAGCTACGAGCAGTGCGGCAGCCGCGGCGGTCGCCCCCGCCGACGGCGTAGCCTTGCCCTACGGCGAGGAGCCGGAACGCAGCCGGGGGCGGCGGCGTACTGTCACAACCGTGTGAACGTTGGTGTTCAGGGCACTCGTCGCGGTCCCCGTCAGGTCCCCTCCCCTGCGCCGGCGATCGGTAGGGCGTAGGCTCCGCGTCAGTCGGCCGCGGGCCGCCACCCACCCAGGAGGGGGAGCTGTGAACACCAAGAGGCCAACCCGGGCGTTGCTACGCCTGCTTGCCATTCTGGCCGCCATCATGTTGGTGGCCGCCGCCTGCGGGAGCGACGACGAGTCGCCCGCTGCCGAGGGTGACGACACCACCACCGACGCCGCGGCGGGCGGGGACGGAGGTGGGTGCGACCACGAGCCCATCCAGGCCGCGTTCGTGTACGTCGGGCCCATCGGTGACGCCGGTTGGACGAAGAAGCACGACGACGGCCGTCTCGCCCTCGAAGCGGCGCTGGGCGACTGCGTCGAGACGTCGTTCCTCGAGAGCGTGCCCGAAGGCGCCGAGTCCGAGGCCGTGTTCGAGCGGCTCGCTCGCGACGGCAACGACGTGATCTTCGGCACCTCGTTCGGCTACATGGACCAGATGCTCGCGGTCTCGGAGCGCTTCCCCGACGTGGTGTTCGAGCACGCCACCGGGTTCAAGGTGAGCGAGAACATGGGCACCTACTTCGGCGCCGCCGAAGAGGCCCGCTACCTCTCGGGCATGGCCGCCGCCGCGGTCACCGAGAGCAACCAGATCGGCTACGTGGCCGCCTTCCCGATCCCCGAGGTGCTGCGAGGCATC
>JBFJYB010000111.1:0-7674 GCA_041622835.1 Acidimicrobiales bacterium
CCGCGGTGACCACGTTGGCGCCGGCCAGTAGGCAGCGTTCGACGTCGTCGATCGCGTCCTCGGGGCGGAAGTCGGCCGATGCGGTGTAGGCGACTGCATCGGGGCCGGCAGCCAGCACCGGTCCCGGGTCGGAAGTGGCCAGCACGCCGGTGTCGGCGATCGATGCCAACGGGCCCGCGTCCACTCCCACCTTGGCGGGGTCCGACACCACCACCCCCGCCAACTCGAGCGCGTCGTTGGCGACGACGGCCCGGATCGCGGGCCGCCCGACGTTGCCGGTGCCCCAGACGACGACCCGATGCGGCGTCACGGTCGGGGCCGACGGCACCGGGTCAGCGGACGAGCAGGACGGCGCAGTGCGCCCGGCGGGCGACCTTGGTCGAGGTCGACCCCAGCAGCCCCTCGAAGCGTCCGAGGCCGCGGGTCCCGATGCAGATGACGTCGACGTCGCGCTGGACCGCGACGTCGATGATGGCCTGGGCCGCGTTCTCGACCTCCTCGCCGGCGACCTCGTGCTCGACACCGGCCGCGGTCAGCGCCGCGGCCAGCTCGTCGGTCGCCGACGCCACCCGGGACCTGACGTAGCGCTCGATGATGGCGTCGTCGCCGATCCAGCTCGTGGGTGCGTCGCTCTCGGCCTGGCTCGACCGGTACTCGGTGGTGACCTCCTGGAGCTTGGCGGTGTCGGGCGCCTCGGTGGCGGCCCGGATGTCGTCGAGGAGCTTTCGCGGTACGTCGACGGCGGTGTAGACCGTCACCTGCCCCCCGTCGGCGGCCAGCCTGGCAGCCAGGGATGCGGCTCGGGTCGCGTCGAGCGCGCCGTCGGTGGCCACCATCACGTGCATGGTCGTCTCCTACTCGGTCGTCTTCGAGAGCCGGTGATTGGCGTACTGCGGGCCCGACAGCCAGTTGCACAGCTGCGGGTCGCACTCGCGGAGCTCGCCGCTCACCCACGATCCGTCGGCCCGGAACACACCCGTGCGCTCGCCGTCGGTCACGAGGATGTGGCCGTCGCCGTCGAGCTCGTAGAGCGCCTTCGAGAACGGGTGGTAGAGCCCGTTCACGGCGAGTCCTCCAGCGGCCGCTCGACCCACTCGGTGAGCTTGTGGTGCAGCCAGCGAACCTTCGACTCCTGGTAGTTCCCGAGCGTGACGCCGGGCTTGTGGGTCGCCTCCAGGCCGCGCTGAACCTTGGCGTGGTTGAACAGGTCCTGGTTGAAGACCTTGCCGAGCATCCCCAGCTCCGGCGCGTCGGTCCAGGTCTCGTGCTCGTCGAGCCAGTGGATCTCCGCCGGTGGTGGCCTCTCGCCCTGGTACGGCGAGAGGAAGATGCACTCCATGATCGAGCTGCGATGGTCGTCTCCGTCGGGCCGGAACCGGTACACGATGCGGTTGAACGCGCCCCACGGGTGGAAGTTGGGGAAAAGGGTGTAGTCGATGCTGTCCATCATCTCGGCGTCGGACATGCGGTCGGGCCAGTCGCCCGCGACCGCGCGCCACCGGTCGCGGGCCGCCGCCGCCGCCAGGGCGCGCATGCTCTGGCCGTCCTCGACGCTCAGGGGCATCTCCTGGTCGTGGCGCACGTCGAGCATGGCCGCCATCATGTCGGACTCGGTCACCTCGTAGCCGAGCAGCGGGCTCGGCGTCCCGCCCGGTGTGATGACCCTGGCGCAGTTCTCCCACACGTCGACCTGGCTGTTGGTGTCGCCGAGGTAGGGCATGATCTGGGGGTGGGTGGCGTTCACGTGGTACGCCTCGCAGAACGCCTCCTGCACGATCTTCCAATTGGCCTGGATGACCTTGGCCACGTGGGCCTGCTTGTAGCGGCGCTCGAGGTCCCAGACCTCGAACTGCTCGGCGATCTCGGCGACGTACTCCTCGAGGGGCTCGGCGTTCGGGTCGGGGTTGATGAAGACGAAGCCGGCCCACACGCCGACGCCGACCTCGGGCAGGTGGAACTCCTCGGCGCTCACGTGGGGGAAGTCCCACTCGGCCGGCACGTCGGCCAGCTCGCCGCCCAGGCTCCACGCGAAGCCGTGGAACGGGCACCGGATCTCGCTGCACCGGCCGTCGTAGTCCTTCAGACGCCGGCCTCGGTGCAGGCACGCGTTGGGGTAGGCCTTGATCTCGTCGGGAGCGGCCCGCATCACGATGTAGGAGCGAAGCCCGATCTCGTAGATGTAGTAGTCGCCGACCTCGGGGATCTCCTCTTGACGGCAGGCGTACTGCCACACACGGCTCCAGAGTCGCTCCATCTCCAGCTCGTGGAACTCGCGGCTGGTGTAGCGCTCCTTCGGCACGTCCTCGGATCCGAGATACCGGGGCGACTGCAGCCGGAGGACCGCCGGCACCTCGTGGGTGTCGGTGTCGAGGAGCTGCTGGTAGCTGATGCCCGGCGATCGAGCCTGGCCGGGCTCGGTGCCCCCGTTCGAGGCGGCGGTGGTCTCGGGAGTGCTCATGGGACCCACAGTATTGACCGGCGGGTCAATTACCCGCCACCGGTTCGGGAGGGCAGCCGGCGTCGAACCACGCGGCGAGGCGCTCGAACCCCTCCCGGAGCGGGACACGCGGCGCCCACTCGAGCCGTTCGCGCGTCACGCGCTGGTCGAACCAGTGGGCGGTGGCCAGCTGCTCGGCCAGGAACCGGGTCATCGGCGGCTCGCCGGCGAGCGGGGCGTGCCCCCACGCCAGCTCGGCGACCGCGCCGAGCGGCCGCGCCACTGCCAACGGCAGCCGGCGGCGAGGTCCCGGCAGACCCGCAGCCGCACAGATGCGCTCCAGCAGCTCGCCAACCGGCCGGGGCTCGCCGTTGGACACGACGAAGGCCAGCCCCCGGTTCGCGTGGGCCCGGTCGAGGGCGGCCACGATGGCGTCGGCGGCGTTGGTCACGTAGGTGCTGTCGACGAGTGCCGACCCTCGGCCGACGAGGGCGAGGCGGCCCGCGCGAGCGCGCTCGACGATCCGCCCGACGAGCTGGGCGTCGCCCGGCCCCCAGACCAGGTGGGGCCGGACGGCGACGACCGCGAAGTCGTCGGCCGACGCGCCGAGGGCCGCCAGCTCGGCCTCGGCCTTGCTGCGCGAGTAGTGGCTGCGGGTCGCAGCGGCATCGGCCGGCTCGGCTCCCATCCCCATCAGGGCCGTGCCGGCGTGGGCAACCGACGGCGACGAAACCTGGACGAACCGTCCGGCTCCGGCGGCTCGGGCCGCGTCGAGCAGGCCGACGGTCCCACCGACGTTGACCGCCTGGAAGTCGGACCACGCGCCGATCGGTGCGACCATGGCGGCGAGGTGGACGACCCGGTCGACGCCCGCCACGGCCTCGGCGACGGCGGCCGCGTCGAGGACGTCGCCCCGCACCTCGGCGCACGGCAGCCCGGACGACCTCCGCTGGAACGTCCGGACCTCGTCACCTCGATCGATGAGGGTTGCGGCGACGGTCCGTCCGAGCAGGCCACTCGCGCCGGTGACGAGAACCGTCATGGGCCGGCCAGCAGGTCCTCGGCCAGCCGGGCCAGCCGACTCCGGTCGATCTTCGAGTTGTGGCGGATGTCGACCGGCATGGTCGGCACGGCCAGGACCGCAGCGACGTCCGCCCCGGCGACCTCCCGAACCGCGTCGGCCAGGTCGAGCGGCGCCAGAGCGCCCCGTCGGGCCGCGGGTGGCCCGGTCACGACCACGACGACCTGCTGGCTGCCGACCGGACCGACCCCCACCGCCGCCGCCAGGTCGACCCCGTCGAGCTGCTCGACCCGCCGCTCGATCCCGACCGGGGTGACCGGCCCGGCCGCGGTGACCACCACGTGCACGAGCCGGCCTTCGATCCAGAGCCGGCCGGCGTCGTCGAGGTGGCCGACGTCGCCGGTGCGGTGCCAGCCCTCGGCCTGCGTGGTGCGGGCCTGGGTCAGCCACAGCCTGTCGTAGCGGTCCTTCACGTGGGCGGCGTGCACGCAGACCTCGCCGGTGACATCGGGCTCGGCGTGGAGGTCCGGGCCGGGTTCCCCCGAGGCGTCGAGGGGCAGGACCGCGACCTGCACACCGGGGATCGGCTCGCCCACGCACACTCCCTCGCCGTCACCGGCCGCCTCGATGGCGTCGATGGTGATGTCGGCGACCGGAAGCACCTCGGTCATCCCGTAGGGCGTGTGGGCCTGGGCCGACGGCATCAGGCGTTGCGCGGCGCGGAGCAGCTCGGGTGCGACCGGAGCGCCGGCCGAGAGCAGGATGCGAACGCCGGCCATGGCCTGCCGACCCGGATCGTCGAGCTGGCCGGCGGTGGCGATCGCATTGGCCAGCGCGGCCGGCGAGGCGAACACGAGGGTGGCGTCTATGGCGGCCACGGCGTCGGCCAGCGCGCCGGCATCGAGCGTGCCGGGTCGGGTGACGTCCATGTCGGGCACGGCCGAGGTGATGCCGAGGGCCGGGGCCGCCAGCGCGAACGGGGCGAACGCCGCGACCAGCCGGTCGGCGCCGTCGATCCCGTAGGTGGTGGCGATGGCGTCGCGCTGGGCTTCGAGCTGGTGGTGGCGGTACACCACCCCCTTGGCCGGGCCGGTTGCTCCGGAGGTGAACAGCACCGCGGCCTCGTCGCCTCCGGCCGGTTCGATCCGGGCGGGGTCGGCGGAAGCCCCGGCCGAACGGGCGTCGGCCAGGTCGATCACGGCACCGGGCCAGCGCAGGCTACGGGCCGCCAGCCGCGCCCGGCGCACACCGATCAGGTGGTCGGGCCGGGCGCTGCGCAGTGCCCGGCTGATGCCGCGCACGCCGAGCCCCGCGTCGGCAACCACCACCGCAGCACCGGCGAGCCAGCAGCCGTAGACCGCGGCAACCAGGTCGATGCCGGGCGGCACCAACACGGCCACCCGATCACCGGGCCGGACCCCCTCGGCTCGCAGCCCGGCCGCGACCGCGGCAACGTCGTGGGCGAGCTCGCCGAAGGTCACCGAGCGCGGCGTGGAGCCCATCTCTGCCACCGCCTCCAGATCTGCCCGCGGTTCGTGGAGGCCGGCCCAGAGAGGACGACGGGCGCCGACCGGTGACCGTACGCCGTCGGCGGCCGGGGAGTCGAGGCCGCCGATCCACTCGGTCACGGCACCGGCCACGTCGGCGTCCTCGGGCACCAGGTGGCTCGCTCCCTCGAAGCGGTGGATGGCGGCGTGCGGCAGCCGGGCCGCGAGATCGTCGAGGTACAGGTCGGAGAAGATCGGGTCGGACGGCCCCCACAGCAGCAGGGCGGGGACGTCGGCCAGCCGGCTCACGCCCTCGGCGATCTCGTCGAGCGCGGCGGCGCTCGGGTGGTCCGGATCGAGCGGGATGTCGGCGACGAAGGCGCCGATCGCCGCCCGCCGGTCCGGGGTCCGATAGGGGGCCAGGTAGGCGGCGCGGGTCGGGCCGTCCAGGCCCCCCGACCCCCTCACTCGCGACAGGGCCAGCGCGCCCCGGACGAACGCCGTCGTCCGCACGCACACGACGTCTCGCAGGGGGCCCGACCGCACCAGCCGGATCAGCGACGGGGCCGGCGAGCCGGCCGGCTGGTGAACCGCGGTGTTGGTCAACACGACGCCGGCCAGGCGGTGCTGGCGGGCCAGGGCCCACCCGAGCGAGATCGCGCCGCCCCAGTCGTGGCCGACGGTGACCACCCGACCTTCGGGTACGACTGCGTCGGTCAGCGCCACGAGGTCGGCCACCCGGCGGTCGCGGCGCCGGGTGGCACCGGCGCGCTCGGAGTACCCCATGTCGAGCTGGTCGACGGCCACGACCCGCCAGCCGGCCGGGGCCCGGGCCAACAGGTCGCGCCAGAGGTAGGACCAGGTCGGGTTGCCGTGGACGCAGAGCAGCGTGCCCACGGGGTCGGGCGGGGCGGTGTCGAGGAGGTGCCAGGTCCGCTCGACGCCGTCGGCGTCGGCGGCGACGACGAGGCGCGACCAGGTCGGGTCCAGGCCGGCCAGCTCGGCCGACGGCCGCTGGGCGTCGGCCGTCGCTACCAGTGGATCTCGGTACAGGACGTGTTGATGCCCGAGCCGATGCCCATGCACAGCACGCGGTCGCCGGGGTGCAGATGCTCGGCCTGGCGGGCCAGCGTGAGCGGCACCGACGCCGGCCCGATGTTCCCGAGGGTGGGGAACGTCATGGGGACGCGGTCGGTGTCGATGCCGAGGCGCTCGCAGAGCAGCGTCGTGTGCACTGCCGACACCTGGTGCATCACGTAGCAGTCCATGTCGAGGTAGTCGTTGTCCTCGAGCGCCTCCTTCCAAGCCACCTCGGCGAGGGCGAGGCCGGCTTCGAGCAGACCCTTGGTGTCGGTCGTCATCCGCTCGAGGGTGCCGCTGCACAGCTCGTGGTGGCGGGTCTCGGCCCGCGCCACGCCGCCGAGGAGCCGGTGGCCTCCCGGGTTGGCGTCGGCGGCGCCGAGCACCATGGCCGCCGCGCCCGAACCGAGCGTGAGGGTCGCGAACTCGGCGAAGACGTCGGCGGCGGTCGCCTCGGGCGAGGCGAGCCGTTCGATGGTGGCTTCCTGGGTGTGGCGGCTGCCCTCGCCGTCGACGATCAGCGCGTACTCGATGTTGCCCGAGTCGATCATGTTGGCGGCCAGGTGCATGCCGTTGACGAAGCCGAGGCAGGCGTTGGCCAGATCGAAGTTCATGCACGAGCTGGACAGGCCGAGGGTGTGGTGGATGGCCACCGCGGCCGACGGCTCGAGGTGGGTCTTGCACACCGAGGTGTCGATCAGCATGCCGATCCGGTCGGGATCGACGCCCGAGTCGGCCAGCGCCTTGGCACCGGCGAGGGCGGCGGCGTCGGTGAAGCTCACGTCGGTGGGCCACCACCGGCGCTCGCTGATCCCCGCCACGCTCTCGAGGAGCCCGGGCCGCATGCCGAGCCGCTCGTAGGTTCCCGCCAGCCGCTCGTCGATCTCGTCGCTGGTGACGACGATCGGGGCCTCGACGGCGTCGACGCACACGACGGTGGCGTTGGAATGTCGGTAGGTGGCGTTGCCGGACATGGGCCGTCCTCTCGGAGCCGAGGTGTCGCCGGTGCCCAACAGTGTGCCGGGGATCGCGGCCGATCAGCGCTCGGGGTCCGCGAACCTCGCGCGCAGGCCGTGGTCAGCCCTTGTCGGCTCCGAGGGTCAGCCCGGCGATGAAGTGCTTCTGGAGCGCGAAGTAGACCAGCAGGGTGGGGAGCGCCACGTAGACCGACGCGGCCGCGATCAGGTTGTCGTCGGTGAAGAACTCACCACCCAGGTTGGCCAGCGACGACGTGATCGGGCGGTCGGCGCCCTGCTGTTCGAGCACCACCGCCCAGAAGAAGTCGTTGTAGATCCAGGTGAACTCGAGGGTGGCCAGCGCAGCCAGCGCCGGGCGGGTCAACGGCATGATCACCTGCCAGTACAGGGTCCACACGCCGGCACCGTCGATCACGGCGGCCTCGTTGAGCGACTTCGGCAGCAGCTTCATGTAGTTGCTGAGCACGAACGTGCAGAAGCCGCTCTGGAACGCCACGTGGATGAGGATCAGGCCCCACGTGCTGCCGTTGAGCTTCCCGGAGTTGGACATGAACTCCGGCAGCGAGATCCGGTTGTACATCTGGAAGAGCGGCTGGATGATGATCTGCTGCGGCAGCAGGTTCCCGGCGGTGAACAGCACCAGGAAGCTGATGTTGAACCTCCAGCTGTAGC
>JBFJYB010000112.1:0-7657 GCA_041622835.1 Acidimicrobiales bacterium
CTCCTCGTTGAGCGTGGTGCGGATGAAGGCGTCGATCGAGATGGTGTCGACTGCGACCCGGACCTCGCCGTCGGCCAGCTCCTGGAGCGGCGCCTCCTCGATGCGGAAGTGGGATTCGTCGGGCAGCCCGTCGGGGCGGGACGCCAGGACGACCTTCCGGTTGGTCGAGGCGGTTCTCACGGTCACATCCCGCCGTCGACGGCGATGATCTGCCCGGTCACCCAGCTCGATGCCGGCGACACGAAGTACAGGACCGCGGCACCCAGGTCCTCCGGCGTTCCCAGCCGGCCCATCGGTAGTCGCAGCATCCGTTCGAGTCCGGGAAGGTCGTCGTCGTCGAGCTTCAGGGCCTTCATCATGATCTCGGTGGGGACCGCGCCCGGCATCACGCAGTTGACCCGGATGCGGGGACCCAGCTCCTTGGCGAAGGTCTCGGTCAGCGAGTTCACGCCCGCCTTGGCCGCGTTGTAGTGGCCGCTGCCCTTCACCGGGGTGGTTGCGGCCCGGGACGAGATGTTGACGATCCGGCCGCCGTCGCCCATGTGGCGGGCCGCCACCGTCGTGCACACCCAGACCGCGGTCAGGTTGAGCTCGATGGCTGCGTCCCAGTCGTCCCGGCCGAGCTCGACCAGCGGCGCCTGGATCGGCGACCCGCCGGCGTTGTTGACCCAGATGTCGAGCCGGCCGAACTCGTCGACCGCCGCCTCGGCCAGCGCCTCGACGGCAGCGTCGTCGGTGACGTCGGTCTTGCGGGCGATGGCGCGGCCGCCGGCGTCGCGGATCGACGCGGCCACCGATTCGATCTCGTCCTCGCGGCGGGCGGCACACACGACCGCTGCGCCGGCATCGGCCAGCACCCGGGCGATGCCCTCGCCGATGCCGCGCCCGGCGCCGGTCACCACGGCGACGTCGGCTGACAGGTCGAACAGCGGGTTGGTCATGGGCGCACGATAGGGACCCGCCGCTAGCGTCGCCATGTGAGCATCGAGGTGCCGGGGACCGAGGGGGTGGCGGCGCTCGGGCTCGACCCCGATCGTGCCATCGAGGCCGGACGAGCGGCGGTCGCGTCGGGCCGCGCTGCTTCGGTCGTGGTCCACACGGCCGCGAAAGGAGACGCCTTCCGCTCGCTGGTGAGAGCGACGGGCGACCCTGCGGCTCTGGCCGCGGTGCTGACCGGCGCGGCCGGCGTGGGTCTGTACCGCACCGCCACCCGGGACTGCCGGCGGCACCGCGTGCGGTGGGACCTGGGCGAGCCGACGCCCGGGATCGGGACGATCTACGGCGTGGCGCGGGCGTCGCGCATGACCGCCGCCGAGTTCCACGAACACTGGGCCACGACCCACCGGCCGCTCGCGCTGCGCCACCACGTCGGCATGTGGGACTACCGCCAGGTCAGCGTGGTCGAGCCACTGACCGACGCGAGCCCGGACTACGACGGCTTCGCCATCGTCCAGTTCCCCAACCGGGCCGACATGGCGACCCGCTTCTTCGACGGCGACGACGGGAAGCGGGTCATCCGCGCCGACGCCGCCCGCTTCACCGACGCCCACCGCAGCGACATGGTGCTCATGCGTGAGCACGTGCTGCTCGACGCCGCGCTGCCGGCCGAGCCCGTGTGGCTCACCGACTACCGCCTGGCCGACGTCGCGGCCTCGGCTGAGCAGCTCTGGGAGCTGATCGGCCGGCTGGAGCCGGGAGAGCAGGACCGGGAGTCGCGGCGGCCGACCGGCATCGCCGAGTACCGATGCCGCTACGAGGTCCGCGAGACCGGGACCGACACCTGCCGCCTCGACTGGCAGCCCACCGCGCTGGTCGACGGCGCTTCCGGCGACGCCTTCGACGAGGTCGTCGACGCCGAATGGCTGCGGATCTCCGCCGCGTTGACCTCGGCGCTCGGCCCCACGGTCGGCGGTTGAGCGAGCGCGCCGACCGAGCGACACTGGTGCGGTCAGGGAGGTCGACATGTCACATGGAGGAGCCCTCGCCGCTCGTGCGTTGAAGGCGGCAGGGGTCGAGTGCGTCTTCACGCTGTCGGGCGGCCACGTGATGGGCATCTACGACGGCTGCCTCGACGAGGGCATCCGGGTCGTCGACGTCCGTCACGAGCAGGCGGCGGTGCACGCGGCCGACGCCTGGGCCCGCCTCCATCCCGGTCGGGTCGGGGTGGCGATCCTCACCGCCGGGCCCGGCGTCACCGACGGAGTGACCGGCGTGGCCAACGCGTGGCGGGCCAACTCGCCGATCCTCGTGTTCGGCGGCCAAGGCCCCTTCGACAACCTCCGCCGGGGCTCGCTGCAGGAGATGGACCACGTGTCGGTCATGCGGCCCATCACCAAATGGGCCGATGCCTGCTACCAGACCCACCGCATCGCCGAGTACGTCGAGCTGGCCGTTCGCACCGCGTTGTCGGGCGTGCCCGGGCCCGCCTTCCTCGAGATCCCGATGGACGTCCTGCACGGCCCGGTCGAGCTCGATGCCGTCACCGTCCCTGTGTTCCGGGACTACCGCGTCGCGGCCGCGGCGCCGCGCCGACACCTCGACGACGCCATCGCTCTGCTCGCCGGGGCCGCGCGCCCGCTGGTCATGGCCGGCACCGCCCTGAAGTGGAGCGAGGGACACTCGGCGCTGCGCCGTTTCGTGGAGGCCACCGCGATCCCGTGCTTCACCAACGGCATGGGCCGCGGCCAGCTCCCGATGGATCATCCCCAGTTCTTCAACCGCACCCGCAAGCAGGCGCTGTCGGAGGCCGACCTGGTCGTCCTGGCCGGCACGCCCCTCGACTTCCGGATGAAGTTCGGCCGCTCGATCCCGCCCGACGCCAGGATCGTCCAGATGGATCTGGACGAGACGCTGATCGGGCAGAACCGTTCGGCCGACGTCGGCCTGGTCGGCAACCTCGGCGCCACGCTCGACGCGCTGCTCGACGTGATGGCCGAGACCGACGTCAAGCTCGACTTCTCCGACCGCTCTCTCGAGCTCCGAGCGCTCGAGGACGACGCCGAGGCCGCGCTGGCCGCCCAGCTGAACAGCGACGAGGTCCCGATCGACCCGCTGCGACTGTGCCGCGAGATCGCCGACGCCGTGACCGACGACATGATCGTGATCGGCGACGGCGGCGACATCGTCGCCCAGGCGGCCAAGGTCCTCAAGGTGCCGCCCGACGGGGCGTGGATGGACCCCGGCCCGCTCGGCACCCTCGGCGTGGGCATGCCGTTCGCGCTGGCCGCCCAGATCGCCCACCCCGACCGGCGGGTGCTGATCGTGTACGGCGACGGCTCGTTCGGGCTCAACGGGTTCGAGTACGACACCGCGTCGCGCTTCGGCCTGCCGATCGTGGGCGTGGTGGGCAACGACGGCGCGTGGGGCCAGATGATGCGGCCGCAGGCGATGATCTACGGCTCCGACCGCCTGGTGGCCACCGAGCTGACCCGGACCCGCTACGACCTCGTGGTGGCCGCACTGGGCGGGCACGGCGAGCACGTCACCGAGCCCGACCAGATCGGTCCGGCCATCGCCCGGGCCCTGGCGGCCGGCGTCCCGGCGCTGGTGAACGTCGAGATCCGCAAGGACGTCGACGGGGTGAAGGGATCGACCTATGTGTGAGCCCGTTAGGGTCGGGCCATGAGCGTCGTCACGGCCGTGCTTCCGAACCCGATCATGCCGGACTTCTGGGTCCGCCCTCAGCCCGACATCGAGGCCGATCTGGCCCGGCTCCGGGCCGAGGGCCCGGTGTCGTTCCATCCCGAGCCCGAGATCGACATCGACGCGCCGATCGTGCAGGGCCCCGGGTGCTGGGTGGTGACGCGCCACGCCGACATCCTCGAGATGTCGAAGAACCCCAAGACGTTCTGCTCCGGGCAGGGGATCACGGTGCTCGACTCGCCACCGGAGTTCAACGAGTTCTTCGCGTCGATGATCGCCATGGACGACCCGCGCCACGCCCGCCTGCGGCGGCTGGTGTCGGCCGGCTTCACTCCCCGGATGCTCGCCCGCCTCGAGGACTCGGTCCAGGAGCGCGCCAGTGCCATCGTCGACGAGATCTGCGAGCGGGGCGAGGTCGACTTCGTGGTCGACGTGGCGGCCGCGCTGCCGCTCGAGATCGTGTGCGACCTCATGGGCATACCCCGAAGCCAGTACCGGTTCGTGTTCGACCAGTCCAACGTGATCCTCGGCGCCGCCGACCCCGAGTACGTGCCAGAGGGCCACGACATCCTCCACGCCATCCTCGACGCCGGCGGGGCGCTGGCCCAGCTGATGGACGAGGTCGCCACGTCGAAGCAGGGCGGCGACGGCGACGATCTCACCAGCATCCTGGTCAACGCCGAGGTCGAGGGAGACCGGCTCAGCCACGCCGACCTCGCCAGCTTCTTCATCCTGCTGGTGGTCGCCGGCAACGAGACGACCCGCAACGCCATCAGCTGGGGGATGAGCTACCTCACCGACAACCCGGATCAGCGGGCGATCTGGGAGGCCGACTTCGAGGGTGTCGCCCACAGCGCGGTCGAGGAGATCGTGCGGCTGGCCAGCCCGGTCACCTATATGCGCCGCACCGCCACCGAGGACACCGTGCTCGGCGGCCAGGACATCGCCGCCGGCGACAAGCTGGCCATGTTCTACCTGGCTGCCAACCGGGACGAGGACGTGTTCGACGACCCGTACCGCTTCGACGTGCTGCGCTCGCCCAACCCGCACTGCGGCTTCGGCGGGCCGGGCCCCCACTTCTGCCTCGGTGCCCACCTCGCCCGTCGGGAGATCACGGTCATGTTCCGCGAGCTGTTCTCGCGCCTGCCCGACATCGAGGCCACCGGCGAGCCCGACCTGCTGCTGTCGAGCTTCATCCACGGTGTCAAGCACCTCCCCGCCTCGTTCACGCCGGTCGCGAGGAGCGCCTGAGCAGGACCGAGCGCACGTGGACCTGTCGCCGCAGCAGCTGTCGGACATCGAGGCGTGCCGCGAGGCGGCCCGGCGCTACTGCCGGGGGGTCGACCGGCTCGACGCCGAGCTCATGCGGTCGGCCTACTGGCCCGACGCCACCGACGACCACGGCGTGTTCGTCGGGAACGCGATGGAGTTCGTCGACCGGGTGATCGAGAGCCACCGCCGGTGGGCCGCCACCATGCACTGCATCTACAACCACTCGGTCGAGCTCGATCCCGGCGGCGTCCGGGCCCGGGGCGAGGCCTACAACGTCACCTACCTGTTCGGCGGTGCCGACGGGCCGGCGGTGAGCACATGGTGGGGGCGGTATCTCGACGCCTACGAGCGGCGCAGCGGCGAGTGGCGGATCATCGAGCGGGTCTGCGTGCACGAGGCCGACCGCAGCGAGCCGACGGTCGAGCCGATGGCCATCGACTCCCAGCGGTTCCGGCCCGGTTCCGACGACCGCGACGCGCCCGGCCACGCGCTCGGGCCCTGACGATCTGGGCCCCCGGCCCTCAGACGATGCGGCGCTGGGTGGCCCAGCGGGTCAGCTCGTGGCGGCTCGAGAGCTGGAGCTTCCTGAGGATGTTGCTGGCGTGGGACTCGACGGTCTTGACCGAGATCGAGAGCCGGCGGGCGATCTCCTTGTAGGTGTAGCCCCGGGCCAGCAGCCGCAGGACCTCCTGCTCGCGGGTGGTGAGCTGGTCGAGCTCGCCGTCGATCTCGGCCGGGGCGGTCGCGAACGCGTCGAGCACGAAGCCGGCGAGGCGGGGCGAGAACACCGCGTCGCCGGTGGCGACCCGCTCGATCGCCTCGACCAGGTCGTCCCCGGAGATGGCCTTGGTGACGTAGCCGCGCGCTCCGGCCCGGATGACCGCGATCACGTCCTCGGCTGCGTCCGAGACCGAGAGGGCGAGGAACACGGTGTCGACCCCGGCCGCCTGGACGCCCTGGATGACGGCCGGCCCGTCGCCACCGGGAAGATGCACGTCGAGCAGCACGACGTCGGGCCGGGTGCCGACGATCACGTCGACCGCTCCCTCGACGTCGTCGGCCTCGCCGACCACCTCGCAGCGGTCGCCGATCTCGGCTCGGACGCCGGCGCGTACCAGCTCGTGATCGTCAACCAGCACGACCCGGATCGGATCGCTCACCCCTCTGGCTCCGGCTCGGCCGGCGGGTCGTCGTCTGCGACCGGGAGCGCGAGGGCGATCTCGGTCCCCTCGCCCACGGTCGTGTCGACGGTGACGGTCCCTCCAGCCCGCTCGATGCGAGCTCGGATCGACTCGGCCAGCCCCCGGCGGTCGTGGGGCACCGCCTCGGGATCGAAGCCCGTTCCCTTGTCGCGCACGAACACCTCGACCATGCCGATGCCGGACTCGGCGAACAGGTCGACGTGGGCGGCGCCCGAGTGCTGGGCCGCGTTGACCAGCGCCTCTCGGGTCGCGGCCAGCAGCGGCTCGATCGGGCCGTCGACCGTACGATCGCCGACCACGACGACCTCGACCGGGACCCGGTGGAGCTCCTCGACCTCGGCTGCGATCTGCTCGACCGCCCGGCGGAACCGCCGCTCGGCGGCGTTCGACGCCGTCCGGTCGCCGTAGAGCCAGTCGCGGAGCTCGCGTTCCTGGCGTCGCGCCAGGCTCACCATCGCCTGCGAGTCGTCGGCGTTGCGCTGGATGAGAGCCAGCGTCTGCAGGACCGAGTCGTGGAGGTGGGTCGCCACCTCCGATCGCTCCTCGCTGCGGATGCGCCGCCGTCGTTCCTCGGCCAGGTCGGTGAGCAGCCGCCACACCCACGGGGCGAAGAGCAGCGCCAGCCCGACGATCACGATGCCGAGCACCAGGAGGCTCTGCCAGGCGGCGGCGAAGTCGAGGTTGGCGGTGAGCATCAAGACGATCCCCGCGACGGCGAGACCGAGGCCGGCCGCGATCCGGGCCAGGACCGGCCAGTGGCCGCCGCTCTCGACCGAGGGGCCGAGCACCCCGCGATCCCACGCCAGCACCGTGCCCAGTGCGAGCAGCGCGAGTGGCCACACCAGGGCGTCGGCGAACCCGAAGTCGACGAGCCGCAGGCCGAGCAGCAGCCCCAGGACGATCAGCGCGATCGCCACGACCCGGGTGGTCTCGTTGGCCCCCTTGGCCGCCCGGACGGTGGGGGCCGGTTCGGTCGTGCGCTGCTCGTAGGCGGTCATGGCAGCCCACGCGCCGAGGTACAGGACGACGCCCCAGCCCCCGGCCACCGAGAGCACCACGAACGCGGCCCGGATCACCACCGGCTCGACGCCGACCTCGTCGGCGATGCCCGACGCGACGCCGCCGACCACCCGGCCGTCGCGTCGCAGGCGTGGCATCTGCCACAGCGTGGTGGCCGGCTCGCGATCGGTGGCGGTCATCTCACTCCAATGCTCACATAGGCCATCGTCACACAGCCGCCTCGGGCCGCCCACCCGGGATCACCCTGACCCGACTCAGGGACCGGTCGGGGTCATCCCCGATTGTGCGAGACGCACCGCGGGTGGACGATCGGGGCATGGAGACCGAAGCGCCCGACGACACCTCACCCCCCGAGACTGCCGCCGTTCCCGATCCCGCCCGATCGGGTCCGGCCCCGCCCGAACCACCGCCCCGACGCCTCTACCGCCGCCGCGACGGTCGCATCGCCGGCGTCGCCGGCGGCCTGGCCGACTACCTGCGGATCGACCCGGTGCTGGTTCGCCTGGCCTTCGTCGTCTCGA
>JBFJYB010000113.1:0-7642 GCA_041622835.1 Acidimicrobiales bacterium
GCGCCATGGAGATCACCGCCGCCGTACTGCGTGAAGGGCACGGACCGTTCACGATCGAGACGCTCGCGCTCGACGAGCCACGAGACGACGAGGTACTGGTCCGGATGGTCGCCACCGGCATGTGCCACACCGACCTCCTGGCTCGCGAGCTCCCGCCCGAGCTCTTCACCGGGCCGACGGTCTACGGCCACGAGGGAGCCGGCGTCGTCGAGGCGGTCGGTGCCGCAGTGGACAAGGTTGCCCCGGGCGACCACGTCGTGCTCTCGTTCAACTCGTGCGGCGGGTGTGTGGCCTGCGTCGCCGGCCGGCGTCCGCACTGCGTGGACTTCCAGCTCTACAACATGTCGGGTGGCCGGCCCGACGGCACCTCGTCGCTGACCGACGCCGACGGCGGTCGGGTCGCCTCGCACTTCTTCGGCCAGTCGGCGTTCGCGTCGCACGCGGTCGCCGCGGCGGCCTCGGTGGTCAAGGTCGACGACGCCCACGATCTCGCCCGGCTGGGTCCGCTGGGCTGTGGCGTGCAGACCGGCGCGGGTGCGGTGCTCAACACCCTCGACGTCGAAGCCGGGTCGAGCCTCGTCATCACCGGCGCCGGCGCCCTGGGGCTGAGCGCGGTGATGGCCGCCGTGGTCGCGGGAGCCGGCACCGTGGTCGCCGTCGACCGGCATCCGAGCCGGCTGGAGCTGGCGTCCGAGTACGGCGCGACCCACACCCTCTCCGCCCCGCCCGACGAGCTGGCCGACCAGCTACGCGAGCTGACCGGCGGCGGCGCCGACTACGCCTTCGACACGACCGGCAACGCCGCGGTGGTGCGGGCCGCCTACGACGGGCTGCACAACCGTGGCACGCTGGCCATGGCCGGCATCGGCTTCGGCGAGGTCGCCTTCGACCTCGTCTCGATGATCAGCGGGCGGACCATCACCGGCGTCATCGAGGGCGACTCGGTCACCGAGACCTTCATCCCCCGCCTCGCCGAGCTGAACGCCGAGGGTCGCTTCCCGTTCGACGACCTGATCACGACCTTCGCGCTCGACGAGATCAACGAGGCCGAGGCCGCCAGCCTGTCCGGCGAGGTCATCAAGCCGGTCCTCACCTTCGGCTGACACTCCCGGACCACGCCCGGAAGCGCACCTCCTTAAGCTGGCGCGATGCACCGGTTCGGCTCGCAGGTCGTGGTTCTCACCGGCTCGGCGACCGGTATCGGTGCGGCCACGGCCCGACGCTTCGCCTCCGAGGGGGCGCGGGTGGCCGGGCTCGACGTCAACGCCCCCGGCAACCAGGCGACGGTCGCCTCGATCGCGGCCGACGGCGGCGACGCGGTGGCGATCGAGTGCGACGTGCGCGACCCGCAGAGCCAGGAGCGCGCCGTCGGCGAGGTGGTCGAGCGCTGGGGCCGGATCGACGTGCTCGTCGCCTGTGCGGGGATCTACGTGGGTGGGCCGTTGGCGGAGGTGCCGCTCGACCGGTGGCACGACGTCGCCGCCGTCAACCTGACCGGCGTGCTGGTGTCGAACAAGCTCGTCGCCCCGGTCATGGTCGCCCAGGGCCGGGGGTCGATCGTCAACATCGCGTCGATGGCAGCCAAGACCAGCTGGCCTCGCACCGCGGAGTACTCCGCGACCAAGTCGGGGGTGATCGGCATCACCCGAGCCGCCGCCATGGAGCTCGGACCTCATGGCATCACGGTGAACGCGGTGTGCCCGGGCAACACCTCGACGGCCATGGTCCACACGGTCGCAGCCGAGATAGGTGAGTCGCTGGGTATGACCGCCGACGAGTGGCTCGCCATGCGGGCCGACGACACCGCGCTCAAGCGGCTGGCCGAGCCGGAGGAGATCGCCGGGGTGATCGCCTTCCTGGCGTCCGAGGACGCCCGCTACATCACCGGTCAGGCCATCGAGGTCGACGGCGGGCTCGTCCTCTCGTGACGCGTCGTCAGGCGATGCGGCCGAGCATGTCGGCGCGGATCTCGTAGAGCGCCGGCTCTCCGGCGAAGAAGCGCCGTACCTCCTCGACCGCCATCTCGCCCATGCGGTTGCAGTTCTCGATGCAGCCGGCGACGTGGGGTGTGACGACCACGTTGTCCAACCGGCGAAGCGGGCTGTCGGCGGCCGGGGGTTCGGGGTCGGTGACGTCGAGGAAGGCGAAGAGCCGACCGGTGGCCAGCTCGGCCGCGAGGGCGCGCTCGTCGATCAGGCCCCCTCGGGCGGTGTTGACGATCACCGTGCCGTCGCGGACGAGCGCGAGCCGCTCGGCGTCGAGGAGGTGGCGGGTCTGCTCGTTCTCGGGGCAGTGCAGCGACACGACGTCGGCTTGGGCGAGCAGCTCCTCGAGCTCGACCTTCTCGACGTCCAGCTCGCCGGCCTCGTGCTCGTCGAGGTACGGGTCGTAGACGAGGATTCGGGTCTCGAACGGGGCGAGCAGCTCGATCACGCTGCGACCGACGTTGCTGGCGCCGACGATCCCGACCGTCGAGCGGGTCAGCTCCCGCGCGTCCCAGTGATCCCAGACCGGGCTGTCGCGCCACCCGCCGGCCCGGACGTGCTGGCCGAGCGGCCAGATCCGCTTCCGGCCCACGATCATCAGCCCGAGCGCGGTCTCGGCCACGTCGCGCGCCAGCGCCACCCCCGCGCTGGTCACCCGGATGCCGCGCTCCCAGACCCCGTCGGACACGAAGCGCTTGACGCTGCTGCCCATGTGCGCCATCACCCGCAGGGCGGGAGCGGCGGCCAGCACGTCGGCGTCGAGGCGAGCCACCCCCCAGCTCGTGATGCACCCGTCGACCCCCGCCAGCAGCCCGATCAGCGCCGGCTTGTCGGCGGGTTCGGGGCGGTCGTGGTGCACGACGGTGGCCATCGCCTCCAGCCTCTCGAGCGCCTCGGCGCTGAACATGCGGCCGTAGTTGCTGCGGCCGATGGTGATGGCGACGACGGGCTCGGTCACGGTTGTCCTCCCGACAGCCGACGGTAGACCTCGTAGCGCGGGGCGTGGCGTGCGGTCGCTGCAGCATCGGGAACGACGAGCTCGCCGAGCGGGACCGACCCGGTCGCCCAGCCCAGGCCATCGGCGGCCAGCGTCGCGGCGCCCCGTGCCGGCCAGCTGGAGTCGTCGGGCACCACGACCGCCGTGTCGGTGACGTCGGCCAGCAGTTGGATCAGCGCCCGGTTGGCCGCCGCGCCGCCGACGAGGGTGACCGGCGGCGACGGCCGGCCGGAACCCATCTCGGCCAGCGCGGCCCGCACCTCGAAGGCCGCCGCCTCGACGACGGCCCTCGTGCACGCCGCCGGGTCGGGGTCGCGCTCCTCGGGGGAGAAGCGCCCCCAGGCGGTGTGATCGGCGTCGCGCCGGGCGGGCACGAAGACCGGGTCGGTCGGCTGCATGCCGGCGAGGAGGTCGGCCGTCAGCTGGCTCGAAGTCGCGCCGCGCTCCGCGCGCCACCAGTCGAGCATGGCGCCCAGGCCGCCGAGGTTGGTCGAGGCCAGCCACCGGGCGGGCACGACGTGGGCGCCGAGGTTGAGCGAGCTCGGGAGCCGGGAGACGTCGCCGTGACCGACGACGGTCGTCACGACCCACGCGGTGCCGGCCGACACCACCAGCTGGCCCGGGTCGACGATGCCCAGGGCGAGAGCTGCGCAGGCCTGGTCGTGGCCCCCGGCGAACAGCGGCGTGCCCGGGGCGATTCCCGTGGCGTCGGCCGCGCCCACGACCACGCCGCCGATCCGGACGCCGCTCGGGCGGATCGTCGAGAGCTGGCCCGGGGTCACACCGGCGACATCGCCCAGCTGTTGGTCCCATTCGAGCCGGCTGACGTCGAGCAGCTGCAGACCCGCCGCGTTCGACGGGTTGGTGGTCCACTCGCCGGTCAGCTCGTGGACGAGGAAGTCGTCGACCGAGGCGTACCTGGCGGCGGTCGGTGCTGCTGGCTCCCGGGTTCCGAGCCAGGCGATGGTCGACAGGCCCAGCCCGGGCGCCGGACTCCAGCCGCTCCTGGCACGGATCAGCTCCCGAGTCTCGGAAGTCCATCCCTCCACGACGGCAGTCGACCTGGTGTCCATCCACGTGATCACGGGACCGGCACGTCCGGCCTGGTCGACGGGCACGACCGAGCCGCTCTGGGACGCGAGCGCCACCCCGGTCACTCGGTGGTCCCCGCCGGTGGTGCCCGCCAACGCACCCCGGCTGGCCTCACACAGCGCGCTCCAGACCTGCCCTGCGTCCTGCTCGGCCGCCCCCGGCTCGGGGTGATGGGTGACGATCGGGGTCGACGAGGCTTCGGCGACCACGGCCCCGTCCCGATCGACGACCACGGCCTTGGCCGAGGTGGTCCCGGCGTCGAGCCCGACGACGACCTCCGACGCCATGGCCGATCGGACCGGCACCGCTCAGGAGCGCAGCACCGACAGGGCGGCGTCGACGCCGGCGTCCTCGTGCACCAGGGCGACGATGGCCGCCGTCATCGCAGCCGGGTCGTCGCACTGGAACACGTTGCGCCCCATCGCGACGCCGGCCGCGCCGGCGTCGAGCGCGTCGCGGATGTCGGCGAGGGTCTCGGCCTCCGAGCCCTTCGAGCCTCCGAGGATCACGACCGGGACGAACGTCGACCCGGTGACCCTGCCGAAGTCGTCGCAGAACGGGGCCTTGACGAAGTCGGCGCCCAGCTCGGCGCCCAGCCGCACGGCCATGGCGACGCTGCCCGCCGAGCGGAGCTCGGGCCCGGAGTCGAACCCGCCCGGCACCATCTCGGCCAGCACCGGGAGGTCGAGCTGGTGGGCCTCGTCGATCGTGTGGGCCAGGTTGGCGAGGGTGAGGTCCTCCTTGTCCGATCCGGGCAGGGCGGTCACGACCAGCGCGTCGGCGCCGACCCGGAGGGCGGCCTCGGGCCCGAAGAACCGGCCGGTCGATCCGGTGCTCGGTGTGCCCAGGTTGGTCGAGGCCCCGTCGCTGCGCATGACGACGCCCACGTCGGCCAGCTCGGCGGCAAAGCGCAGTGCGATGCCGTAGGACGTCAAGATGGCGTCCGGGCCGCCCTCGAGCACGGCTGCGAGGGTCGCCCCGGGCCGCTCGAAGCCCGCGCAGGGACCGTCGATCAGACCGTGATCGAGGGCGACGATGACCGTGCGACCGTCGGGTGCGAAGATCCGGTTCAGCGTCGTGGTCACGGGCTGGCGCTCCCTTCCGGGCAGATGATCGGGTAGCTGCCGTGGATCACCCGAAGGTTCTCGTCGGGATCGGGCGACAGCACATCGACGAAGACTGCGTCGAGCTGATGCCGTTCGGCGAGGTGGGCGACCTCGACCGCGCACTCGTGGGGCGAGCCGGCGATCTGATACTGCCGAAGGAGGTCGTCGGTCACCAGCCCGTCGACGAGACCAGGTTGGTTCTCGGCGACCGCCCGGGCGACCAGGTCGCACGCGGCATCGTCGAGGCCGAGCGAGTCGAGCACCCGGCGGGGCGAGTCCATGAGCACGTACGACAGCGTCGCGCGCTGGTCGGCCAGCATCTGCGGCGTGAAGCAGATGCGACCCAGGTACGACCGCGTCGGGTGGGCCCGGCCGACCTCGGCCGCCGCGACCTCGACGAGCGCCATGGCGGCGCCGAGGTCGGGCTTGACCGTGAGGAGCACCCCGTCGGCCTGGCGCCCGGCCAGACCCAGCAGGAGCGGCCCCCGACCGGCGATCCAGAGGGGGATGGCCTGCTTGCCGAGCCCGAGCCGAGCCTGGTCGAGGGCGAAGACCTCGCCGTGCCACGACACGGGCTCGCCCGACCACAGCCGGTGCATCACCTCGACCGCCTCGCTGACGTAGCGGTAGGGCCTGGGCCTGGCCAGTCCCATGGGCGCCAAGACCATCGAACCACCGGCGAGCAGCGTCACGAACGCCCGTCCGCCCGAGAGCTCGTTCACCGTCGCCATGGCGGTTGCGGTCGCAGCCGGATGGCGGGTGTAGGGGTTGGTGACGGCGCCGATGGCGATGCGGTCGGTCGCCCGGGCGATGGCACCGAGACAGGCGTACACGTCGGGGTGGAAGCCCTCGTCGGCGACCAGGCAGTAGTCGTAGCCGGTCCGCTCGGCCTCGCACGCGGCGGCGATGACGTCGTCGGCGGTCATCAGCGGCACGATGTGGACACCGGCGGCGGGCATCGGTCAGCCGTGCTCGGTCTTGCGGTGGCCGTACCGCTGGCCACCGTCGACGGTGACCACCTCGCCGGTGACGTAGTCCGCCTCGACGAGGAACTTCACGGCATGGCCCATCTCCTCGGGCGTACCCCATCGGCCGAGCAATGTCTTCGCCGCGGTACGGGCGTACTTCTCGTCGTCGTAGTCGTGGGGGCGCAGCGCAGGTCCCGGGACCACCGCGTTGGCCCGGATCGTCGGAGCCAGCTCGAGGGCGAGCTGGCGGGTGAGGGCGAGGATCGCCGACTTCCCCACCGCATGACCGGCGAAGCCGGGCCAGGGCTCGAAGGCCGAGAGGTCGCCGATGCCGATGATCACCCCTCCGCCGCCGGCCAACATGACGGGCGCGACCCGGTTGGCGCAGTAGAAGGGTCCGTGCACGAGCGTGTCGATCGACCGGTGCCACACCGTCAGGTCGTCGGTCGGGAGTGGGTCGGCGATGAAGGTCGACGCGTTGTTGACCAGCACGTCGATGGTGCCGAAGCGATCGGCGGCCGCCGTCACCAAGGCGCCGACCTGGTCGTAGTCGGTGACGTCGGCCTGCGCCGGCATGGCGGTGACACCGAGCGCTTCGGCGTCGGCCGCAGTGGCGAGGGCATCGTCGGCGGACCGGTTGTAGTTGATCACGACGTTGGCTCCGGCCGCCGCCAGGGTGAGGGTGATCCCCCTTCCGACCCGCGTGCCGCCGCCGGTGACCAGTGCGGTACGGCCCTCGAGGTCCATCGGGCAACCCTACGAGACCGGGACCCTCGCCGGTCGTCTGGTGCGGCGGAGCAGCGACAGGGCGAGCGCGAGGCACACCACGCTCCCCGTCGCGCTCAGCGCGAAGATCCACGCCAGGCCGTCCCCGACCGCCTCGGTGGTTTCGGCGGCGATGGCGATGTCCTCACCGGAGAGCACGTCGCGGACCGCGTCGACGTCTCCGACCCGCAGGTCGACCACCAGTAGGAGGATCGCTCCGCCGAGCGCCACGCCGTAGGTGATGCACAGCGTCCTCACGAACTGGTGGGCGGCGTTGACCCGTCCCATCTCGGACTCGTGGGCCGCCGACTGGAGCAGGGTGAGACCGGCGGTCGACACCAGCCCGATCGACAACCCGATCAGGGCGAAGCCGGCGAACACGACGACCAGAGCCCAGTCGAGCGCCACGGCGACACCGGCGAGGCCCACCGCGGGAACGATCAGACCCGCTCCCGTCGCGATCACCTCGGCTTCGGGCCGATGGCTGAGCAGCCGGCTGAACACGATCGACCCGACCGTCCACCCGACCGTGAGGAACACGAGGGAGAACGCCGCGAACTCCACCGACCGGCCTCGGGTGATCTGCACGTAGAGCGGGAGGTAGTTGTCGGCGGCGAGGCCTGCGATCAGCACCAGCCCCGACGTGAGGTGCACCCCCCGCAGCGGGAATCGGGTGAGATGGTCCCGGCTGAGCACCGGTTCGGCGACCACGCCACTGTGCCGCCAGTA
>JBFJYB010000114.1:0-7570 GCA_041622835.1 Acidimicrobiales bacterium
GCCCTGCGCGTGCACATCTTCGACGATCGCGGCGACGTCCGGCGCCACGTCGGCGTCTTCGTCGACGGCACTGCGGCCCGCGACCGGGCCGGGCTCGACCAGGCACTCGCCGACGGCGGTGAGGTGGCTGTGATCCAGGCCGTCTCGGGGGGCTGACCGCTACCTCCGGCGGCCGCGCAGCCGGTCGATCCGGCGGCGGTCGCGCTTGGTCGGCCGGCCCGCGCCCCGGTCGCGCCGGCCGACTTCGGGCTCGGGAGCCTCCCGCTCGGGTGGCGGAGGGCTGTGGTCGACGAAGCACTCGGCCGCGACCGGCGCGCCGACCCGCTTCTCGATCGGCCTCACCACCTCGAGGACGCGCTGCCGCTCCCCCACCCGCGCCTCGACGCGATCGCCGGCCCGGACCGACTGGGCCGCCTTGGCCCGATGCCCGTTCACCCGGACGTGGCCACCCTTGCAGGCCGCGGCCGCGGCCGACCGCGTCTTGAAGACCCGCACCGACCACAGCCAGCGATCGACCCGGGCCGTTTCGCCAGGTTCGATGCTCGCTCGGTCGCTCATCTCACCAGCAGCGCCGTGAAGCGCCGCCTCACCACGGCGAACCCGGTGGCACCGAGCGCCACGAGATAGCCGACATGGACGATCATGCTCGGGTCGACGTGGCCAACCGACAGGCTCCGAATGAGGTCGACGCCGTGGTACAGCGGCGTGAGCTGCACCAGCGGTCGGGCCCAGCCGGGATACACGTCGAGCGGGAAGAAGCCGGTCGAGAACAGGAACATCGGCAGGAGCGCGAGCTGCACGTAGTCGAGGTCGCCCCAGTTGCGCACGAACGTCGTCGCTGCGGCCCCGGTGGCCGCGAACGCGAAGCCGAGCAGGAGGGCAGCGGGAAGGACCAGCAGCGCCCACCACGACGAGACGATCCCGAATCCCACCAGCACACCGAGGAACCCGCCCGAGTACACCGCACCCCGGATCTGCGACCACATCACCTCGCCCAGCACCGCGTCGTCGATGTCGAGCGGCGTGGCGAGGATCGCGTCGTAGATCTTGGCGTACTTGAGCTTGAAGAACAGCGAGTAGGTCACGTCGATGAGAGCCCCGGTCATGGCGGCAGAGGCGAGCAGGCCGGGGCCGACGAACTCGGGGTAGCTCAGCAGGCGACCGCCCGGGCCCTCGATCTCGCCGACGAGAGGGTCGAGCCCGACGTCGGCGGCGAGCAGGAAGATCAGCGGCTCGGCGAAGCCAGAGAGGAACAGGACCCAGTAGCGCTGGTAGATGAGCCAGCTGCGCTCGAGCATGCGCCGGGCGCCGAGGGCGATCACTGGCCGATCCTGGCGGCCACCGTGCGCCGCATGGCCACCGCCCCGGCGAGGGCGAAGGCGAGGAGGTAACCGAGGCGAGCGACCACCGGTACCAGGTCGGCGCCTCCCAACGTCAGGCTGCGGCTGGCGGCGACGCCCTGCCAGAGCGGAGAGATCCGGGCGATGGTCTCGAGTCCGGCCGGCAGATCGGTGATCGGGAAGAACACCCCGCCGAAGAAGAACAGGGGCAGTACCACGAAGCGCAGGATCAGGGGGAAGGCGGCGTCGGTCCGCTGGGTCGCCGAGAACGCGGCCATCGGCGCGGCGAAGGCCAGCCCGGTCGCTGCGGCCACGACCGGCACGAAGCCGACCGCCCAGCTCTCCGGAATGCCGAAGAGGGCCATGACGATCACGTAGACCACGCCGGTGAGGAGGAACCGGAGCCCGAGCCATCCGAGGAAGCCGACCACCAGATCGCCGACCCGCGCCGGCGTCGACACGATGGCGTGGAAGCTCTTCTCCCACTTGACGGCCCCGAGCACCGGCCAGGCGGTGAGCGACACCGCGGTCTGCATCGTGGTGGCGACGACGAGGGCCGGCGCGACGAACGCGAGGTAGCTGGCGGCTCCGAGCGTGGAGGGATCGGTGCGCTCGTCGATCAGCGACCCGAGCCCGAGGCCCATGGCGCCCAGGTAGGCGAGCGGGTTCAGCAGCGACTGGATGACCGTCGAGGCCAGCAGGGCCCGGTTCCGCTCCATCTGGTGCTCGAGCACCACGGCGGCGCGCAACGTCATTCGACCAGGGTGCGCCCGGTGAGGTGCAGGAAGACGTCCTCGAGGCTGGCCCGCCGCACGAGCATCGATCGGGGCGCGAGGTCCCTGGCGTGGACCGCGGAACGGGCCGCGTTGCCGTCGTCGGCGTACACGAGGATCCGGTCGGCCAGCACCTCGACCCGATCCCCGATGCCGTCGAGGTCGCGGTCGCCGACCCCCCTCACCTCGAGGACCTCTCGGGTCGAATGACGCCGGATCAGCTCGGTCGGCGAGCCCTCCTCGACGATGCGGCCCTGGTCCATGATGACGAGCCGATCGCAGAGCTGTTCGGCCTCGTCCATGTAGTGCGTCGTGACGAGCAGGGTTCGGCCCGCCTCCTTCAACCGGTACAGCCGCTCCCACACGAGATGCCGGGCCTGCGGGTCGAGCCCGGTGGTCGGCTCGTCGAGCAGCACCATCTCGGGCTCGTTCACCTGGGCCCGGGCGATCGTCAGGCGACGCCGCATGCCGCCCGACAGCGTGTCGACCCGATCGTGCGCACGCCCGTCGAGCTGCACGAACTCGAGGAGGCGATCGGCGCGGCGACCGGCCTCGGATCTCGTCAGGTCGAAGTAGCGGCCGTACATCACCAGGTTCTGGCGGACGGTCAGCTCGAGGTCGAGCGTGTCCTCCTGGGGCACGATGCCGAGCCGGGCCCGGATCGACGGACCGTCGCTCTCGGCGTCGCGTCCCAGAACCTCGAGCTGGCCGGCGGTGACCGGCGAGATGGTCGCGATCATGCGCATGGCCGAGGTCTTGCCGGCACCGTTGGGGCCGAGGAAGCCGAACGACTCGGTGGGCTCGATGCGCAGCGACATGGCGTCGACCGCGACGAGACTGCCGAAGCGCTTGGTCACGCCTCGAGCCACGACGGCTGGGGCCGGGCTGGTCACCTTGCGACCGTAGCCACCGGGCACGGCGACGGTGTGGGAAATGCGCCCGCGCCCGGATCGCCACGGGCGCTCGCGAAGTGGCACAGTGATAGGGCCAGATCACGACGCTTGGTCCACAAGGGGAACTCATGACGGTCTCGAGCGACCGGGTACGAAACGTCGCACTCGTCGGTCACAGCGGCAACGGCAAGACCAGCCTGGCCGAGGCGCTGCTGTACCGAGCCGGGGTCATCTCCAGGCCGGGGCGGGTGGAGGACGGGAACACGGTGTGCGACACCGAGCCCGAAGAGCACGACCGCCAGCAGTCGCTCACCCTCACCACCGCTTCGTTCGACTGGGACGGCTACCGGATCAACCTGATCGACACCCCCGGCTACGTCGACTTCGCGGCCGACGCCATCATGGCCCTGCAGGTGGCCGAGCTGGCGGTGTTCGTGATCGACGGCGTCGCCGGGGTGCAGCCCCAGGACGCGGTCATGTGGCGTCGGGCGACCGCGATGAAGCTGCCCCGCCTCGTGTTCATCAACAAGCTCGACCGCGACAACGCGTCGTTCGACCGGGCTCTCGCCGAGGTCCAGACCATGTTCGGGTCCCACACCGACCCGGTCGAGCTGCCGATCGGCGCCGAGTCGAGCTTCCACGGCATCGCCGACCTGCTCACCGACCGCGCCTTCGTCTACGACAGCGGCTCGGCCGTGGAGACCGACATCCCCGAGGATCTGATCGAACGGGAGCGAGCCGAGCACGAACACCTCGTCGAGGACGTGGTGGAGATCGACGACGAGATGCTCGAGAAGTACCTCGAGGTCGGCGAGCTGACGCCCGAGGAGCTCGAGAAGGTCCTGCACGAGGCGGTCGACCAGGCCACCGTGTTCCCGGTGCTCTGTGGCTCGGCCACCACCCCGATCGGCACCGACAAGCTCGCCGAGTTCATCTGCCACGTCGGTCCGGCGCCCGGCGACCTCGGACCGATCGAGGTCACCGCCGGCGACGGCGCCATCCCGATCTCGCCCGACCCCGAAGGCGAGAAGCTGGCCTTCGTGTTCAAGACCAAGATCGACGACTACCTCGGCCAGCTGTCGCTGTTCAAGGTGCTCTCGGGCACCATCAAGGTCGACGACGTGCTGGTCAACCCGCGCACCAACACCAAGGAGCGACTCCATCAGCTCTTCCGGCTGTCGGGCTCGTCGCACGAGGCGGTCACCCAGGTCACCGCCGGCGACATCGCGGCGGTGGCGAAGCTCAACGACACCCGTACCGGCGACTCGTTGGCCCCCGACGGCACGCCCGTCTACCTGGAGCCGCCCGAGCTGCCGGCACCGGTGTACGGCATCGCCGTCATGGCTGCCAGCCGCGCCAACGAGGACCGCCTGGCCCACGTGCTGCAACGGGTGCTCATCGAGGACCCGTCGCTGTCGGTCCGCCACGACGACTCCACCGGCCAGACGGTGCTGTCGGGTAGCGGCGAGGCCCACCTCCAGATCGCACTGGCGCGGGTGGCCCGCCTCGGCGTCGAGGTCGAGACCGCTCCGGTGCGGGTGTCGTTCCGCGAGACCCTGGCCGGTCCCGCCGACGTCGAGGGCAAGTACAAGAAGCAGACGGGCGGTCACGGTCAGTTCGGCGTCGCGTGGGTCCGGTTCGAGCCGCTGAACCGGGGCGCCGGGTTCGAGTTCATCGACGAGGTGAAGGGCGGCGCCATTCCCAAGAGCCTGATCCCGGCGGTCGCGGCCGGCATCGAGGAGGCCATGGTCCGGGGCGGAGGCCACGGCTACCCGGTGGTCGATCTCCGGGCCACCGTCTACGACGGCAAGCACCACTCGGTCGACTCGTCCGAGATGAGCTTCAAGATGGCGGGCTCGCTGGCGTTCCGCGCCGCCATCGAGAAGGTCGGGGTGAACGTGCTCGAGCCGGTCAGCGAGATCGCGGTGCACGTGCCGAGCATCTACCAGGGCGAGGTGCTGGGTGACCTGAACTCGCGGCGGGCCCAGGTGCTGGGCACCGAGCCGGGCGACACCAACGACATGACCACCATCCGGGCCACGGTGCCCACCATGGAGATCCTGCGCTACGCGGTGGACCTGCGGTCGATGACGGCCGGTACCGGGACCTACGAAGCCGAGCACTACGACTACCAGCCCCTTCCCGGCCACCTGCTCGCCAGCATCGCGGCCAACGAGGACGCCTAGGGGCCGGTCAGCTCGTCGGCGACCTGGCGGGCAGCGAACCGAGCGATGCCAGCCAGCCCGACACCGCGTCGATCGGCATGGGCCGGCCCAGCAGATAGCCCTGGGCGTGGGTGCAGCCGAGCCGGGTGACGAGATCGAGCTGGGCGCGGTCCTCGATCCCTTCGGCCACCACCTCGAGATCGAGGGTCGAGCCCAGCCAGACCAGCAGCTCGAGAAGCGACCGGTCGGTCGGCGTGTCGCTACCCGAGACGAAGCTGCGGTCGATCTTCAGTCGGGTGACCGGGAGCCGACGGAGATGGGCTACCGACGAGTAGCCGGTGCCGAAGTCGTCGATGGCGACGCCCACCGAGAGATCGCGCAGCTGGTTCACTGCATCGGTCACGCCGTCGAGGTCCTCGATCAGCCGGGTCTCGGTCAGCTCGACCGTGAGCCGCTCGGCCGACGCGCCGGTCGCAGCGACGATGCGGACGAGGTCGCCGACCAGGTCGCCGGTGTCGAGGTGGCGACCCGAGACGTTGGCCGACAGCTGCAAGCCGGCGGTCAGGCCGTCGCGCTCCCAGCGGACCAGCTGCTCGCACGCCCGACGCAACACGAGCCGGTCGAGCTCCAGGATGAGGTCGCTGCGCTCGGCCACCGGGATGAACTCGCCGGGCAGCACGAGCTCGCCCGACGCGGTGCGCCAGCGCACCAGGGCCTCCATGCCCCACACCTGTCGGGGGTTCAGCCCCACGATCGGCTGGTACCACAGCTCGAGCTCGCCGTTGTCGAAGGCGGCCCGCAGACCGGTCTCGACCCGGGCGCGATGCTCCACGACGTGCTGGAGGTGCTCGTCGAAGATCTCGACGCGTGCCTTGCCCCGCTCCTTGGCCCGGTAGAGGGCGAGGTCGGCCTGGACCAGCAGGTCGGAGGCGGGAGTCGATCCCCGGTGGGACCACGCGATCCCGATGCTGGCCGAGAGCACGAGCGTCAGGCCGTCGACCGCGAAGGGTTGGGCCATGGTGTCGACGATCCTGGAGGCGATCTCGATCGCGTCGGCGACCTCGCGAACGTCGTCCATCACGACGATGAACTCGTCGCCGCCGAGGCGAGCAACGGCGTCGATCGGTCGGCAGCAGTTCCGGAGCCGGCCGGCGACGGAGTGGAGGACCCGGTCGCCCACGGAATGGCCATGGACGTCGTTGACGCCCTTGAACCCGTCGAGGTCGACGAAGAGCAGCGCGACGTCGAGCCCGGAGCCCTCGGCGCGGGCGAGCGCCAGCGCGATGGCATCGATGCCCGCGGCGCGGTTCAGCAACCCGGTGAGCGTGTCGTGGCGAGCCTGGTGCTCGAGTCGGGCGGTCATCTCTGACAGCCGGTGGACGGATCCCTGCAACGACTGGCCGAGTCGGCTGGAGGTCGCGGTCTCCAGCGCGGCCGCCGACAGGTCGCCGGCCGACAGCGCCTCGGCCTGCACCTCGAGCACCTCCAGCCCGGCCACCAGCTCGCTCAGCGCCGCATCGACGACCACGATCTCGCGCGGTCCTCCAGAAGGCTCGGCCGCCGTGGTCAGCTCACCCTGGGTGATGCGGCGGGCCCGTGACTCGAGGCGCTGGAGCGGCCCGACCAGCGAGCGGGTCATCAACACCGATCCGAAGACCGTGGCCAGCCCCACGATGGCCGCGACGACGACCGACAACCGGAGGTGGCGGCGGGCCGCATCCCCGATGGCCGCGGCCCGCATCCGCACGTCCTCGTTGGCCTCGACGGCGAGCGCATTGATCAGTTCGGTCCGGACGACACCGGTCTCGATCGCCGTCGCCGCCAGGCTCAGGTCGAAACCGGTGATGAAGGGGTCGATCTCGCCGGTCAGCGCGGCGTCTCGCACGGCCTCGAACTCGGCGACGGCAGCCTCGCGGCCGAATTCGCTCCACGACGTCAGCGACTCCCCCTCCAGCAGCGTCTCGAGGTGCTCGACCTCGTGCTCGAGCAGCGCGGCGGTGATGGCGAGATCGGAGCCGGGGTCGCCGGCGCCGTCGTACACGACCGGCACGAGGAAGCGGGTCAGGTCGACCGCCTCCCGGCGCACCAGGTCGATGACCACGACGGTCTGCTCGGCGAGCTGCACGGCGTTGTCCAGCTCCGGGCCCTTCCCCAGTGGGGCTGCGCGGTTCGCCAGGGCCTCGAGTTGCCCCGAGGCGGCCTCGTCGAGCGCGGCCATCACGTTGGCGCGCAGCTCGACGATGGCGTCGGGGTCGGCCCGCCCCGCGTCGACCTCGACGCGGAGGCTCCCCAGCTGCCCGAGTCCGGCCCGGGCCTCGTCGAAGAGCTCCGGCGCCGCGAAGCGGATTCCGGCGTCACGCGCCTCGGCGAGCGCCGCCATGGCCGTGTCGAACCGGACC
>JBFJYB010000115.1:0-7548 GCA_041622835.1 Acidimicrobiales bacterium
CCTGCACCCCATCGACGGCGACCTCGACCACCTGTTCGGGACGGACGTACACGACATGACGATCGCGGCCGGTACCCTCGCCGATCTTCAGTTCGAGAAAACGTTCGGTCTGCCAGCGCAGCAAATCGTCGGTGAGGCCCTTGAACGTCTTGCCGACCATGACGAAACCGCCGGCCGGGTCGCGCGCGCCGAGGTGCAGGTTCGACAGCCAGCCCTGGCGGCGGCCGCTGCCCCACTCGACGGCCAGCACCACCAGGTCCAGGGTGTGGACCGGTTTGACCTTCCTCCACGCCTTCCCCCGCCGGCCCGCCTCGTAGGCCGAGTCGAGGGCCTTGACCATGACCCCCTCGTGTCCGGCCGCGATGGCGTCGTCGAGGAACCCGCCGGCGACCTCGGCGTCGTCGGTGACGGTGCGAGGGATGCCGTGCGCCGGAGCGACCCGCCCCAAGGCCGCGAGCCTGGTCTCCAACGGCTCGTCGAGCAGGTCGACGCCGTCGAGGCGCAGCACGTCGAAGAAGAACGGGGTCAGCTCGGCGCCGCCGTCGTCGTCACGGGCGAAGCGGCTGATCAGGTCCTGGAAGGCGTGCGGCAGGTGGTCGGCGGTGAAGCCCATCGCCTCGCCGTCCAGCACGACCTCGTCGACGTCGAGACCGCGTGCCACCTCGACGACCATGGGCAGTCTGGTCGTGACGTCGTTCAGGTTCCGGGTGAAGACCGCCACCTCGTCGCCTCGCCGGTGGACCTGGATGCGGGCGCCGTCGAGCTTCCACTCGATGGCGGCGGGACCGCCCACCGAGGCCAGTGCGTCGGCGACGTCCGCGGCGGTCGACGCCAGCATCGGCTGGACGGCTCGGAGCACCTCCAGCCGCACGCCCGCCAGCCCCGCTTCGCCGTCGAGCAGTGCGATCTCGGCGGTTGCGCCCAGATCGCCCGACAGCATGAGCGCCCGCCGCACCGCCCGGGCCGGGACTCTGGCGGCCCGAGCCACTCCCTCGACCACGATGCCTTCGAGCGCGCCCTGGCGCAGCTCGCCGACCATCAGCCGCCTGATGAAGTCGGCCTCGGGCGCGGTCGCGGCGCCGAGCAGGCTGTCGAGCGCCGCGGATCGGGTCGCCGCCGAACCGGGGCCCGAGATGGCGGCCAGCGCGTCGATGGCGAGATCCACGTCGCCGATCGTGAGGGTCGGCTCGGCGGCCGGCGCGACGTCGGCGGCGGCAACCGTCGACCATCCCACCCCGATCCGCCCCTGCCGGGCCTCGCCGGCGAGGAACGCCACTGCCGGCACGATCTCGTCGGGGTCGAGCTCGGAGAACAGGGCCGCGAGGGCGGCGATCTTGTCGGTTCGGCTGCGGGTCGCACCCACCGCCGTCGACGTGTCCACGAGCCGGACGAAGCGCACTGCGCAACCGTACCCAGACGCCGCGCGGCGGCGGCCACTACCTTGTCGCCGGTCGCGACGTGCTCAGCCAGCTTGCGGCACCGAGGCAACCCACTGAACGCCCCTGCGGTCAGACGCGGAAGCTGCCGGCGTTGGACGAGAAGCGCTCGGCGGTCAACAACACGGCGGTGCGGCGCTCCTCGGCCATCACCCGGTCGTAGGTCGCCCAGTCGTCGTGGGTGCCGCCCGCAGCCGTGAACACGTCGCGCAGCAGCCCGGGTATGGCGGCGGGGTCGAGACCGTCCAGCGGGTCGTCGGGGCCGGCCAGCTCGGTGCGGCCCGTCACCGCCATCCAATCCCAGCCCACCCGGAACAGCACGCCGGCCCGGGCGTCGCGGCGCAGGTTGCGGTGCTTGCCCGATCCGCCCCGAACCACCAACCCGACCACCGGGTGACCGGCCACGGGATGGTCGAGCACGCCGGCGTTGACGACGCTCAGGTGGGCGCTCCCGTCGGCGCGGTACACCTGGCAGGTGCAGAGCCCCGAGTCGCCGCCGACGAACCCGCGGAGGTCGTCCCAGGCGCCGAGGACGGAAGCCTCCGGGTTCGACGCGTCGGTCACGACGAGAAGCCTAGGCTCGGCGCGGGCGACGGAGGGAGACGACGATGGCCGAGGACATAGGTCGCGGGTCGACCGACATGTTCGACGAGCTGGCCGACCCGCTGCTCGGCTCGGGCCGAGCCGAGCCGGGGACGATGATGGGCCTGCCCTGCCTGCGGACGGCCCGAGGGGACTTCTTCGCGGCTGCCGACCGCCACACCGGGGACCTCATCGTCAAGCTGCCGGCGACGCGTGTCGACGACCTGATCGACCGGGGCGTCGGCGAGCCCTTCGCGCCGGCCGGTCGCCGGTTCAGGGAGTGGGTGTCGATCCCCGAGCGGGACCCCGTCCGATGGGAGGCGCTCATGGCCGACGCACTCGACTTCGTGTCGGGGGCCGAATCATGAGCGAGGGTTTCGCCGGCTTCAGCTCGACCGCACTCGCCTTCCTCGCCGAGCTCCCGAGTCACGACAAGGCGTGGTTCGACGAGAACCGTGGGACCTACACCAGCGAGGTCGCCGAGCCGGCCAAGGCGTTCGTCGAGCCGGTGGCCGAGGCGCTGCGGTCGGAGGTCTCGGCCGGGATCGTCGGCGAGCCCAAGGTCAACGGATCGATCTCGCCCATCAACAACGACATCCGGTTCTCGGCCGACAAGACGCCCTACAAGGACCACCTGCTGTTCAAGTGGTGGGAGGGCCCCGAGAAGAAGACGGCCCCGACCCTCTGGCTCCGGCTCGGCCGCGCCGACGTCGGGCTGGCCACCGGGATCGTGTTGCCACCCGACCGGCTGCCGCACTGGCGCCAGGTGGTCGGGCCCGACGACCCCGGCGCCGAGCTGGCCTGGGCCATCGACTCCCTCGTCTCGGCGACGGGCGCCGACGTGATCGGTGCCGAGTACAAGCAGGTCCCGAAACCGTTCGAGCCCGACCACCCGCGTGCCGACCTCCTCCGCCACAAGTGGCTGCAGGTCCGCTGGCTGGTGCCGCTGCCCGAGGCGGTCTCGAGCCCCGAGTTCGTCGAGTGGTGCGTCGGCCGCCTGGTGGCCGCCGGTGACGTCCACCGTTGGCTCGTACGCCACATGTGAGCCCGGCGACGGTCGTCTTCGTCGGCGGACCGGTCCACTGCATGGCCACGCCCGAGTTGACCGCGCCCGCCGAGGCCGTGGCGGTCGAGGGCGACCGGATCGTGGCGGTCGGCCCGGCCGACGACGTGCTCGACCTCCGCGGGCCCGGCACCGAGGTCGTCGACCTGGAGGGACAGGCCCTGCTGCCGGGGCTGATCGATCCCCACACCCATCCCGATCTCTGCGCCCAGTGCTACAGCTGGGCCGACGTCAGCGGGTTCACCCATCGCGACGTCGCCGGGGTCGAGGCCGCCCTGCGCGAGGCGATCCACGGGGCCGGCGCGGGGGAGTGGGTGTTCGCCTTCGGCCTCGATCCGATCCTGACCGCCGACCTCGGGATCTGGGGCCGCGACCGGCTCGACGCCATGGCGCCCGACAACCCGGTGGCGGTGATGATCCAGTCCATGCACACGCTGTTCGTGAACAGCCGCGCCCTCGCGGTCGCCGGGGTGGACGAGGCGACTCCCGACCCGGGTCACGGGGGCCGGTTCCAGCGAGACGAGGACGGACGCCTGACCGGCAAGATCGAGGAAGCGCCGGCCGAGGAGGTGTTCCTGCGGTTCTTCGACCAGTCGGCCGACGCGCTCCGGGCTCGCCTGGCCGTCCAGTACGAGCGGTACGCCGAGGTCGGCATCACCACCCTCGGCATGCCCGGCCTGTTCGTCCCCCTCGCCCACCTCGACGTCTTCGAGCAGCTGGCCCGACGGGACGACCATCCGCTTCGCACCGTCGCCTACCTCCGGCACCACCAGACCGATCGGCTCGGTCGAACGCCCGGCTCGGGCACCGACCGGTTCGCGATCCAGGGGGTCAAGCTCTGGTACGACGGCTCGCCCTACTCGGGCACGATGCTGCTCGACGAGCCCTACCTCGAGTCGAACCTCTGCTGTTGCACCCTCGGGATCCCGGCCGGGACCCGGGGTCATGCCAACTTCGACCCCGACGAGCTGCGCGAGCTCCTGGGCGAGCTGCTACGCGGCGGCTGGCAGGTCCTGACCCACGCCCAGGGAGATCGCGGGACCCGTGAGACCCTGGCCCTCTACCGGGACGTGCTTCACGACAACCCCGACGTGGCCGACCACCGCTGGCGGATCGAGCACTGTGCGCTGATCAGCGCCGACGACCTCGAGCGTTCGGTGGCGCTGGGTGTGACGCCGAGCTTCCACGTCAACCACATCCACTACTACGGCAACGCCCTGCGCGACGAGATCATCGGCCCGGAGCGAGCCGAACGGCTGATGCCGGTCGGCACGGCCGTCGAGTGCGGCCATCGGGTCAGCCTGCACGCCGACTCGCCCATGTACCCGCCCGGTCCGCTGGGCCTGGTGCAGACCGCGGTCACCCGCCGGTCACGCTCCGGCTCCTCCATCGGACCGGGCGAGGCCATCGACGTCCACCAGGGCCTCCGTGCCGTCACCATCGACGCCGCGTGGCAGCTCTGCGCCGACGATCGGGTGGGCTCGATCGAGCCGGGGAAGCTGGCCGACCTCGCGGTGTTGGAGGCCGACCCCTTCGAGGTCGATCCTGCGTCGCTCGGCTCGCTCGCCGTGACCGGCACCTGGCTGGGCGGCCGGCCCGTGTAGGCGTCGCCGGTCGGTCGGGGTGCGCTCAGCCGGGCGTGTTGGCGGCGGTTACCCATCCGTCGAACCCCATGTCGGGAAGCGCGTCGGCATCGGTCGGAGGCCGGCCCCGATCGAGCGGTATCCCGGTGGCGTCGGCCATTGCGTTCAGGGCACGGAAGATCGACACGACCTGGGCCGCCTCGACCGCCGCATCGGCCCCGATCTCGTCGACGAGCCGGTACCAGGTCGTCGGTAGGGCGTCGGCGAGCCGGTTGGCCGACTCGGCGAACACCAGCAGGATCGGGGCATGGGCGATGTCGGAGTCGGCGTCAGGGTCGCCGGCCGCGACCGCCGCCTTCAGATCGACACTCTCACCGGCTGCGTTGCTGCTCTCACGGAGGAACATGGTGTGGGCCGTCGCTCAATAGAAGCACTCGTTGAGCGCCGAGGTGCGGGCCGCGAGCAGCTCGACCTGCGGTCGCGCCAGGGCGCGGTGATCCCAGACCGGACGGGCCAGGTCGTCGACGCCGCCGTACATCGCCATGACCAGACCGAGCCGCAGGAGGTTGTCCTCCGGCACCGGCCCGAGCCCTCTCGCGACGTTCGGCCCCCACTCCGGCCCGCTCATGGGGAGCCAGGCCCCGCCGTCGACCAGGTCGTCGGGCCACGCCTGCGAGGGCTCACCCGGCTGGGGGACGGGCAGCGGCTCGAGCGGCCGTCCGACCACCCGGCACAGGTGGTCGATCGGTGCCACCTGGGCGACGATGGCGACGAGCTCGGCGTACCGGCCCTCGGCCCGAGGCCCGTAGCGGTCGTCGAGTCGGGCCACGACGCGGTCGAACCAGGGCCGATCGAGCCGGAACGACTCGGTGGTGACCCGCTCGACGATGGTCCGCACGAGCGGCGACAGATCGCCGTCGTCCTCGGCACCGAGCTGGTCGATCGGGGGATACGGGTTGCCGAGGTCGCGTGGTTCGGCGCCGCGAGCCACGTCGGCGATCGCCACCCGTTCGGGGCCGGTCCACCAGCGTCCCGGCTGGGCCAGCGCCGTCCAGACCGTGCGGAACGCGTCGAGCACCGGCTCGGCGACCGGATAGCCGAACGAGTCCGGGGCGAAGGTGGTCATGGCGGCATCGTAGGCCCACCGGTTGACCTACGGTGCTGGCCGTGAGCGAGTACCAGGGTCGGGTGGCGGTGGTGACCGGGGCGGCGATGGGCCTCGGTGCCGGGTTCGCCGAGGCGCTGGCCGGTCTCGGGATGAACCTGTCGCTGTGTGACCTCCTCCCCGAGGTGCACTCGGTGGCGACCGACCTCGCCGCTCGGCACGGGATCCATGCCCGGGCCGTCACCGCCGACGTCTCGCAGCCGCGCGACGTGTTCGAGGTCGTCGACTCGACCATCGCCGACCTCGGTTCCATCGACGTGCTGGTGGCCAACGCCGGGACCAACCGGCCGAGCAACGCGCTCGGCACGCTCGACGACGCCGTCGAGGCCTACGACGCCAACCTCTCGACCAACACAGCAGGCGTGTTCTTCTTCGGACGCGCCGTCATCCCGCACATGGTCGAGCGCGACCGGGGCGAGATCGTCAACGTCAGCACCGACCACGTGTACACCGAGCCGGGCCGGCCGACCGGTGGCGGCCCCGACATGGATCTCTACGACGCGTCCAAGTGGGCGCTCAACGGGTTCACGACGACCTGGGCGGAGGCGCTCTCGGGCTCCGGGGTCCGGGTCAATGCCCTGTGCATGGGCGCCACCGACTCGAACATGTTGCGGACCTGGGTCGGCGGTGACCCGTCGCCGGAGCTGGTCGCCTCGTGGAAGACCCCTGCCGAGGTCGCCGGCGTCCTCGTCGACCTGCTCGCCGAGGGCCGCGACGGCCGCAGCGGGACGAACGTCCCGATCTGGAGGGACGAGCCGGCCGTGCTGCCGCCTCGCAGCGACGACCCGGCCGAGATCCTCGGCCGGATGAAATCGGCCGTCAGCGGGCGTTCGCCGGGAGACCGGGTCTCGCTGGAGGGTCGGGCGGCCATCGTCACCGGGGCGGCTCGGGGTCTCGGTCGGGCCTACGCGGATGCCCTCCGATCCGAGGGGGTCGGGGTGATCGGATGTGACCTCTCGGCCGGGGACCACGTCGACCTGGTCGCCGATGTCGGCACCCGGGACGGGGTCGAAGCCGTGGTTGCCGCCGCGACGGAGCGGCTCGGCGGCGTCGACATCGTGGTGAACAACGCCGCGCAGTGGGCGGCCACCCCGATCACCGACTCGCGGGAGAAGGCGGTCGCCGACTACGAGCAGATCATGGGAACCAACGTCAGGGGACCGCTGCTGCTGGCGCGGGCGACCCTCCCGTCGATGCTCGAGCGCGGGGTGGGCGACGTGGTGAACGTCAGCGCCGATCACGTGCTGCCGGGTGGCCCGGTCGCCGCGGGCAGCGACCTCTACGCCGCGTCGAAGTGGGCGCTGTGCGGGCTCACCCAGGCGTGGGCACTGAAGCTCGTCGACACGCCGGTCCGGGTGAACGCCATCGCGGTCGGCGCGACCGACACCCCGATGCAGCGCGTCATGTACGGCGAGCCGCCGGCCGAGACCGTCGACGGGTGGATGACCCCGGCCCGGCAGGCCATGTTGCTCGTCGACCTCCTACGCGAGGGCCCGGGCGGCCGCACCGGCGAGACGATCCCGGCCGGATCCGCACCGCTCACCCTTCCGCCCGTCGCGCAGCGCGGCGACCCGATCTGAGCCCTGCAGCGCGGTCTCAGTAGTCGATGCCGGCGCAGACCGCGCAGTCCTCACCGGAGTGGGACTCGTCGGCGGCGACGCGGTCGAGCTCGGACTGGAACTGCGGGTCCGGGAAGCGCTCGCTGCGGTCGTCCACCCA
>JBFJYB010000116.1:0-7535 GCA_041622835.1 Acidimicrobiales bacterium
GGCGCCGACGTCGGCCGCCTTGGTGTAGATGCCGCCGCCGACCCTACTGAACAGGGCGATCGAGCTGGCGCCGAGGCTGAAGGTGGTGATGACCTCGAACGGGTCGCTGACCTCGAGCCACTCGACGAACAAGAGGTAGCAGAACGAGAGGCCGAGCAGGCTCAGTCCTGCCACCGAGAAGCCCATGACCGCCCCGCCGCGAAAGGCCAGCGGCAGCGCGCGCTGCGGTCCGTCCTCGGCGGCGTGGGTCGTGCGGGCGTTGGCCATCGTGGCGACCGACATCCCGATCCAGCCGGCGGTGCCGGAGAGCACGGCGCCGAGAATGTAGGCGAGCGAGCCCCACGGCCGGCCGTAGTCGAGGAACGAGAAGATGAGCACCGTCATGATGACGACGAAACCGGCCACCCACGTGTACTCCTGGCGCAGGAACGTCTTGGCGCCGGTCTGGATCTCGTTCATCAACTCGACCATGCGGGCATTGCCCGGTGCGGCGGCCTGCACGACCCGGAAGTAGTAGATCGCAAGGACCAGCGCGGCGAGCGCGCTGCCGCCGGCGAGGTATGGAACGGAGTCCACGGTGTCTCGTCTCCCCTTTGAGCCGGGCCGGTAGAACCGTGAGAACCTAACGCCCGTGATCGCCACCGGCAACATGGCATGAAGCTGTCCCGACCACCGTTCGACATCGCCACGTGCCGGGCCGAAGCCCGAGCCGCACGGCGCGCGGTCGGCGCCGCGGCGAGGGCAGCCGCCGACGCCGCCATCTGCCGGGCGGTCGCCAGCCTGGTGGCAGCATCAGCGGCCCAGCGGGTCGCGTCGTACCTGGCGACAGACGGTGAGGTCGACATGGCCGCCTTCCACGACTGGGCGGACTCGGCCGGCATCGAGGTGTGGCTGCCGGCCGTCACCGACGCCGGGGTCATGGAGTTCCGCCGCCACCGGAGCGGCGGACCGTTGATCAGCGGCCCGTTGGGCACCCGGCATCCACCCCCTCCGCCGTCGAGCGACGGCCTCGACGTCGTCGACCTGGCCATCGTGCCAGTCGTCGCCTTCGACGACGACTGCACCCGGGTGGGCCGGGGGGGCGGGTACTACGACCGGGCCTTGGCGCCGCTCGCCGACCGGCCGGCCCCGTTCTCCGTGGGGGTGGCGTTCGAGGTGCAGCGGGTGGACGGCCTTGCTCCCGAGGCCCACGACGCGCCCCTCGACCGGGTGATCACCGAAGCGAAGGAGTACCAGCGCCGCTGAGCGCGGCGGTACGTCCGACCGAGGTATGCAATCGGCGCCCCGGTCGGCCAGGCTGGTGCCGTGTACATCATCGTTGTGGGCGCGGGGGAGGTCGGATCGTACGTCGCCGACCTCCTGAGCCGCGAGGGAAACGACGTCGCCGTCATCGAGATCGACAAGGCGCGGCTGCGGGAGGTCCACGAGCGGCTCGACGTGCTCCTGATCGAGGGGAGCGGGACCCACCCTCACATCCTGCGGGCCGCCGGCATCGACAAGGCCGATCTGGTGGTCGCGGTGTCGTCGAGCGACGAGGCGAACCTGCTGGCCTGCCTGCTCGCCAAGCAGTCCGGCGTGGCCCGAGCGGTGGCACGCATCGAGGCCGACTGCCTCCGAGGCCGAGACGGCCGGGCCGTCCGCGAGGCCGTGGGTGCCGACCTGGTCATCGACCCCGACGCCGAGGTCGCCCAGGAGGTGCTGCACCTGCTCGACTACCCCGGCGCCACCGAGGTGGCGGTCATGGGCGGCGGCGAGGTGATCGTGATCGGCACCAAGGTCTCCGCCGATGCGCCGCTGGCCGGCCGGACGCTCCGCGACATCGCCCGCGAGTACGAGCCGGACTGGGACTGGCTCGTCGGCGCCATCACCCGCGGTTCCGACACCATCATCCCGCGTGGCGACCAGCAGATCCTGCCCGACGACATGCTGCGGGTCGTGTGCAAGCGCCGGGCGCGCCGCGACCTCATGCGTCTGCTCGGACTCCAGCGGGCCGTTCCGCGCCGGGTCATGCTGCTCGGTGGCGGGCGGACCGCGGAGATCCTTGCCGACGACCTGTCGCACCGCCACGCGACGGTCACGCTGGTCGAGCGGGACCCGCTTCGCGCCCGCGAGCTGGCCGAGCGACTCGAGGGGGTGCTGGTGCTCCAGGGCGAGATCACCGACGCCGACCTCCTCGCCGAGGCCGACATCAAGGGGTTCGACGCGGTTGTCGCCCTGACCGGCGAGGACGAGGCCAACATCTTGGCCTGCCTCTACGCCAAGAGCGTCGGCGTCGGCACCGAGACCATCGCCGTGCTCCACCACCTGAGCTACCGGGGGCTGCTCGACGAGGTGGGCATCGACGTGGCCCTGTCGCCCCGTACGGCCACCGCCAACGCCGTCCTCCGCTTCGTTCGGGGCGGGGTCGCCGAGGTCGCCACCTTCCTCGGGGGCGCGTTCGAAGTGCTCGAGCTGGTCGTGGGCGACGGGAGCCCGGCCGACGGCGCCATCGTCGCCGACCTCAGCCTCCCGAAGGACGTGCTGATCGGTGCGGTGGTGCGCGATGGCAAGGCCAACATCGCTCGGGGTTGGAGCGAGCTCCGCGACCGTGACCATCTGGTGGTCTTCGCCCGACCACAGGCCGTCGATCAGGTCAAGGCCATCTTCGGGTGACCACCCGCGCCGTCGACCGACCGGCGCCGACGCCCCATCTGCTGCGGCGGCGGTCGCTGTTCGAGCGCCGGGTCGGGTCGGTGGTCGGCGTCTCGATCGCCCTGACGCTCCTCGGTCTCGGGGTCGCGCTGTTGCTCACTGCGCTGGTCGACGTCACCGAGTCCGCCGACAACGCCATCGAGCTGGCCGCGGTCGGGCTGGCGTGCCTGGCCGGAACCTCGCTGGGCCTGGCCGTCTTCCAGCTCCCCGATCCCGTTCCGGCGAGCCGCGTCCTACCGGCCATCGTCTCGTCGTGGCTGACCGTGTTCGCAGTGTCGACCGCGGTGTACGCCGTCACCGGGGTCACCGATCGGATCGACGACGCCCTGTTCGAGTCGGTGTCGGGGTACACGACCACGGGGCTCACGACGGTCGTACCCGAGACCCTGAGTCGAGGGCTGTTGTTCTGGCGAGCCCTCAACCAGTGGATGGGAGGCTTGGCGGCACTCATGCTCGGGGTGGCGGTGATCCCGTTCTTCGGGGCCGAGCGGGCCCACGTCGACAGCCTGGGCGGGGCCCACGGCGCCCCTCGGCTGGCGCCCCGGGTCCGCCAGGGGTTCCGGAACCTGGCCCAGCTCTACGCGGTGTCGACCCTCGCGCTGTTCGTCGCCTTCGTGGTTGCCGGAATGGGGGTCTTCGACGGGATCAGCTACTCGCTCACGACGGTCTCGACGGGTGGCTTCGCCAACCACAGCTCGTCGTTCGCCCACTTCGACTCGGCCGCCATCGAGTGGGTGGCGGTGGCCGGGATGGGCATCGCCGGCGCCAACATCGCGGTCCTGTGGTGGGCGCTGGTGGGCGCGACCAGGCCCCTCAGGCGGTCGATCGAGCTGCGGGTCTACCTCGGCCTGATGGCGGTGTCGGCCGCGCTGGCGACGGCGTGGACATGGCAGGACACCGGGGGCGGGCACGCGACGATCCGGCACGCGGCGTTCTCGGTGGTGTCGCTGACCAGCACGACCGGCCATCGGGTCGTCGAGTGGGCCGACTGGGCAACAGCGACCCAGGGGCTGATCCTGGTCCTCCTCGGCATCGGGTCGATGGGCGGCTCGGCCGGAGGCGGCTTCAGCGTCACCCGGGTGTTGCACCTGTGGGGCTCCCTCCGGCGCGAGCTCCGGTATCAGCTGCACCCGCGTGCGGTGATCGCGGTGAAGCTCAGTGGTCGCTCGGTCACCGAGGCGTCTCTGGCCGGAGCGGCGGGGTACCAGCTCCTGTATCTCGCGGTCGGGGGAGCGGGCGCGATCGGGATCGCCGCCTTCGGGTCCGACCTGCTGACCTCGACCAGCGCGTCGCTTGCCGCGCTCGCGACGGTCGGGCCGGCGCTGGGCGACCTCGGAGCCTTCGGCGACGTCTCCGCCCTCGACCGCGGGGCGCGTGCGGTGCTCATGGTCCTGATGTTCGCCGGGAGGCTGGCGATCTATCCGCTGCTGATCGCCGCCGGCGCGCTGGTCCGCTCGCTCCGGGAGGTGGCCCGATGACCGCCCCCCGGCTGATCGAGCGACGGGTCCGCCTCCACAGCCCCATCCTCCACGTGGTCGGGCTCGGGCTGTTGTTCCTGGTGCCCGGCCTGCTCGTCTCGGCGCTCATCGAGTGGGGCAGCGGGGGTGACGACGAGGTGGCTCTGCTCGGGTCGGCTGCGCTCTCCGGCGCGATCGGCTACCCGCTCTGGTGGGCGACCGAGGTCCGGGCGCGGGTGGCGGCGTCGTCGGTCTTCGGCGCGGTCGCCTGGACATGGGTCGCGTCGTCGGTGCTCGGGGCGGTGTCGTTCGTCTGGAGCGACATGTTCACGATGTCGGAATGGGACCTCGCCCTGTTCGAGTCGGTCTCCGGTTTCAGCTGTACCGGGTCGACGGTGCTGGCCGACATCGAGGCCAACGGTCGCGGTGTGTTGATGTGGCGCCAGCTCACCCAGTGGTACGGGGGGATGGGCATGGTCGTGCTCGCTCTCAGCGTGCTGCCGTACCTCGGCGTCGGCGGCCTCGAGATGATGACTGCCGAGGCGCCCGGCGACTCCAGTGACCGGCTGGCCCCGCGCGTCACCGGGACGGCCCGGCGGCTGTGGGGCGTGTACGCCGGGGTGACCGTGATGGTGGCCCTGGCGCTGTGGATCGCACCGGGCATGAACCTCTACGACGCCTTCGCCCATGCGTCGACCACCGCCGCGACCGGCGGGTTCTCCACCTACAACTCGTCGATCGGCCATTTCGACTCGCTCACGGTCGAGATCATCGTGATCGTCGGGATGTTCGTGTGCGGGCTGAGCTTCGCGTGGCACTACCGTGCCGTCACCGGTCACCCCGAGGTGTACGGCCGCAACGGCGACTTCCGCCTCTACACCCTCCTGTTCGTGCTCGGGGTCACCGCGGTCACCGCCATCAACTGGGACGCCGGCGTGAGCTTCGGGACGAGCTTGCGGGACAGCGCCTTCAACGTGGCCACGCTGTCGACCAGCACGGGGTTCGGCAACGCGCGCGCCTCGGGCGGCGTCGGTGACTTCGTGCTCTGGGCCGCATCGGCCCAGCTGATCCTGTTGTTCTTCATGGTGATCGGGGGCAACGTCGGCTCCACGGCCGGTGGGATGAAGGTCTTCCGTCTCAACGTGGTCGGTCGTCACTTCACCCGCACGCTCCGGCAGCTCGGCACGCCACGCGGCGTGTTCCCGGTCAAGCTCGGCGACCAGGCGGTCCCCGAGGACATCGTCGGTCGGGTACTGGCCTTCGTGTCGCTCTACTTCCTGGTGACGGTCGGAGGGATGCTCGTGGTGACGGCGCTGGGCACCGACGTCGTGACGGCCGGCACCGGGGCGCTGAGCGCCATGGGCAACATGGGACCGGCCCTCGGGGAGGCCGGGCCGACCTCGAACTTCCTCGTGTTCAGCCGCCCGGCTCGGGGCGTGCTGGCCGTGTTGATGCTGGTCGGGCGGCTCGAGATCTTCGCCATGCTGTTGATGTTCGTCGCGCCGGTGCGGGCGGCGCGGAGGCGCGTCAGGGACCGCCAGCTGGTGCTCAGCCAGCCAGGAAGCAGCTGAGCGCCGCCGCGAACCGCTCCGGATCGTGGGCACCGGCGGTCTCACGGGCCGAGTGCATCGCCAGCTGGGCCACCCCGGCGTCGACGGTGGCGATGCCGAGCTGCGCCGACGTGACCGGGCCGATCGTGGAGCCGCACGCCAGGTCGGTGCGGCTCACGAACCGCTGCATCGGCACCTCGGCCTCCTCACAGGCCAGCACGAACGCGGCGTGGCTGGGCGAGCTGGTGGCGTAGCGCTCGTTGGCGTTGAGCTTGACGACCGGCCCCCGATCGAGCTCGATCCGGTGATCGGGCTCGTGGCGCTCGGTGTAGTTGGGATGGGTGGCATGGGCGCCGTCGGCCGAGACGCACGTCGAGCCGGCCAGGCCGCGGTGCAGATCCGAGCGATCACCTCCGGCTTGCCCGACGAGCCGCTCGACGACCGACGGCAACAGCGATGACGCTGCGCCGGCCGCCGACACGCTGCCGACCTCCTCGTGGTCGAAGAGGCAGACGATGGGCACGTGGGGGGTGGACCTGCCCGCCACGTCGAGCAGCGAGCTGACCGCGGCGTGGCACGAGACGAGGTTGTCGATCCGACCCGACACCAGCAGCTCGCCGGACCCGGCCAACCGGGCGGGCGTGAGGTCGTGGGTCATGATGTCCCAGGCCAGGACGTCGGTCTCGGCCACGCCCAGCTCGTCGGCGAGGAAGCGGGCGAAGCCTCCCGGCTCGGTCGAGCCCAGCCCCCAGATCGGCACCATGTGGTTCTGGCGGTTCAGCAACAGGCCCTTGTCGTTGATGTCCCGGTCGAGGTGGATCGCCAGTTGGGGGATCCGCAGCAGCGGGCGGTCGACCCGGACGAGGCGGCTGACCGGGCCGTCGTCGGTTCGCACCGAGACCCGTCCCGACAGCCCCAGGTCGCGGTCGAGCCACGAGTTCAGTAGGACGGCGCCGTAGATCTCGACGCCGAGCTGGCGGTAGCCGCCGGTCCCGGTGTCGGGTTGTGGCTTGACGCGCAGGTTCGGGCTGTCGGTGTGGGCTCCGATCAACCGCAGCCCGGCGTGCGGGGCCTGGTCGCCGAGAGCCCACGCGACCAGGCTGCCGCCGCGGCGGAGGAGGAAACGGCCAGGTCCGGCCGGCCATGCGTCGCGCTCCGACAGCTCGACGAAGCCCTCGTTCACGAGTCGGGTGCTGGCCCCCTCGACGGCGTGGTACGGCGACGGGGAACCGTCGAGGTAGCGCAGGAGGTCGGCGAGATGGGGCGGCACCGGCTCGGACATCGCCCCATCATGGCCCTCCGGCCGACGCTCGGCCGGTCATCGGCCCCGCGGGATGCACGACCCGGTTTCTGGACCCCGTCGGCCAGGCGGTAGAATTCGATCCCCGATGCTGGGCCGGTGCCGCCCCCGCTCACTCTGATTCGGCGCGCCCGCGTCGAGCCGGGGCAGGTGCGGACGGGCTGCATCGGTCGACGTCCACGACCATCGCATGACCGACGACCTGATCCCACGCAACCCGGACCTGCCCGAGCGGCAGGGCTTGTACGACCCCGCGTTCGAGCACGACTCGTGCGGGGTCAACTTCGTCGTCGACCTGCGGGGCCGGCCGAGCCACGACATCGTCGCCACCGGGTTCGGCGCGCTGTGCAACCTCCAGCACCGGGGTGCGCTCGGCGCCGAGGCGACGACCGGGGACGGGGCCGGGATGTTCATCCAGGTGCCCGACCGCTTCCTGCGAGAGGTCGTCGACTTCGACCTCCCGCCGGCGGGCGACTACGCCACCGGGATCGCCTTCCTGCCCCGTGACGAGGGCGCCGCGTTCGAGGCCAGGGAACA
>JBFJYB010000117.1:0-7525 GCA_041622835.1 Acidimicrobiales bacterium
CCACCACCCACGGACCGCCAGGAGCACCGTCGTGTCCTCCATCGACATCCTCGTCCCCGGCGCCGTCGTCGCCGGGTCGTTCCTGTTCATCGCCCTGCTGTGGTGGCTGCGGCGCGAGCGGCCGCCCGAATGGGACATCGCTCCCGACCCGGCCGTCCCGGCGCCGCCCGAGCCGGTCGACGCTCGGCTGCTCGCGGGCTGGCACCTCGATCACGGTCCGGCGGTCGGGCACTGGATCGCCGCCCACGAGCGGCTCCTGGCCCGGATCTCCGAAGCCGGGCTGGCGCTCGATCTCACCGACCCGAGCCTGACCGAGGAGAACGCCGGCCTCATCGGGCCACTCGAACGGGCCATCGCCGCCCACCCCGCCCCCGTCATGCGGGCCGAGCTCAGCGCCATGCAGGTCGCAGCGGAGTCCACCATCCACGCGGTGCGCCGCAGCGACTACATCACCGCCGAGCGTCAGCATCTGACCTATCTCGACTATCGCGGCCTGTGGGTCGGCCGGCTCCGCCAGTTCACGCCCACCGACAGCGGCCTCACCGAGCTCCGGTCGAGGCCCCGGCGCTCCCTCGGCTCGGTGCCGGCGGCGGCCGAGACCGAGACCGAGACCGGGACCGGGACCGAGAACGAGACCGAGAACGACGACACGTCGGCCGACGCCGTCTGACCCCGGCCCCGCCGCGCTCCAGATCGGTCGCCCGGCACCGGAGTGCAACGCCTGTCACACAGGGGCGCCGATACGGCGATCGCGCCCTAGCGTTCTATCGACCATCGATCTCGGCCAAGGCGGCGACATGACCACTCTCAGCCCATCCACTCCACCGGGCGCGGGAACGGCGCCGCATCCGGCGGCACGGGCCGTCGGCGCCTCGAAGGTCTACGGCTCGGGTGACACCGCCGTCCGTGCCCTCGACGCCGTCGACGTCGAGTTCGAACCGGGTCGCTTCTCGGCCATCATGGGACCGTCGGGCTCGGGCAAGTCGACGCTGATGCACTGCATGGCCGGCCTCGACGACCTCACCGAGGGCCGCGTCTACATCGGCGGGACCGACCTCACCGAGCTGAGCGACCACGAGCTCACACTGCTGCGCCGCGAGAAGGTCGGGTTCGTGTTCCAGGCGTTCAACCTGGTGCCGACGCTCACCGCCATCGAGAACATCACCCTGCCGCTCGATCTGGCCGGGAAGACCAGCGACGACGGCTGGCTCGACCAGGTGATCGGGACGATCGGGCTCGCCGATCGGCTGTCGCATCGTCCCTCCGAGCTGTCGGGCGGCCAGCAGCAACGGGTCGCCGTCGGCCGGGCGCTGGCGAGTCGGCCCGACATCATCTTCGCCGACGAGCCCACCGGCAACCTCGACTCTCGCTCCGGCTCGGAGATCCTCGAGTTCATGCAGCATGCGGTGGCAGAGCTGGGCCAGACCATCGTGATGGTCACCCACGACCCCAACGCCGCCGGGTTCAGCGACCGAGCTGTGTTCCTCGGCGACGGCCGGGTGGTGTCGGAGCTGGTCGACCCCACCGCCGACGCCGTGCTCGATCGGATGAAGTCGCTGGGAGACTGACATGGCCCTGTTGCGGCTGACGGTGAAGAACATCGTCGACAAGAAGTTCCGGTTCCTGCTCACGACCCTCGCCGTGTTCCTGGGCGTCATGTTCACGTCGGGCGTGTTCGTGTTCACCGACAGCCTCCGCAGCACCTTCGGCGACCTCAGCGGCGACATCGAGTCCGGCTACGACCTGGCCGTCCGCTCCGAGATCCCCTTCGGGCAGCGCCTCCAGGCCGCGCCGGTGCCGCTCGACGTGCCCGACCAGGTGCAGGAGGTCGACGGCGTCGCGGCGGTCCAGCCACGTGTGATCGAGTTCAACATCATCCCGCTGCGAGCCGACGGCGAGGCGGCCCAGGCCCAGGGTCCGAACATCGGGGTCAACTGGGAGGACATGTCCCCCGACTCGCGGCTCTTCCTGACCGACGACGGGGTCAGCCGGCCGCCGGCGGGGCCCGACGAGTTCACCATGGACGTCGACGCCGCCGCCGAGGACGACTTCGTCGTGGGTGAGCGCTACCGGGTCCAGTCCGCCGACGCCGGGATCGTCGAGCTCGAGCTGGTGGGGACGTTCAGCTTCGCCGACCCCGAGGAGAACGCGCTGGTGGGTGCCAAGCTGGTCGCCTTCGACACCGCGACCGCCGTGTCGCTGCTGAACGACGGGCGCGGCTACGACGACGTCACGGTCTTCCTCGACGAGGGTGCCGATCCCGACGCGGTGTCGGCGGCGGTGTCCGACCAGCTTCCCGAGGGACTCGAGGTGGTGAGCCTCGAGGTGCTCGTCGACGAGCAGACCGACAACTTCAACACCATCGTCAACCAGTTCCAGACGTTCCTGCTGGTGTTCGCGTCGGTGATCCTGCTGGTCTCGGCGTTCATCATCTACAACACCTTCACCATCGTCATCGGCCAGCGGATCCGCGAGCTCGGGCTGCTGCGCGCCCTGGGCGCCACCGGCAAGCAGGTCACCGGCACCGTCATCGGCGAGGCGCTGCTCGTCGGCGTCGTGGCGACCGTCGCCGGTATCGCCGGGGGCATCGGTCTCGCCGCGTTCCTCCAGTGGCTGCTCGCCCGGCTCGACTTCGGTCCAGAAGGCGTGCGGCTGCCGATGGAGCCTCGCACCTTCGTGCTCAGCGCGGTGATCGGCATCGGGATCACGCTCGGGTCGGCGATCTGGCCGGCACTGAAGGCTCGTCGCGTGTCACCGATGGCCGCGCTGCGAGACGACGTCCGGCTCACCTCGCACGACGTGGCCCGCCGGCCGGCGGTGGGTGGCCTGCTCGTCGCGTTCGGCGTCGCAGCCGCCGCCATCCAGTTCGTGATCGATCGCTGGGAGCTGATCTTGCTGCTCAGCCCCCTCGCAGCAGTGCTGATCTACGTCGGCACCAGCCGCATCGACCCGCTGCTCGCCCGGTTCTCGGCCCTGGCGCTGGGGTCGGTGCTGCTGATCGTCGCGCTGGTCGCCGACCTCGGCACGTCGATCGTGCTGACGCTGCTGGGAGCATCGGCGCTCATCATCTTCCTCGGTGTGAACCTGCTGAGCCCCCTGCTCGCCCGCCCTGCAGCCCAGGCCATCGGCCGGAAGCCGACCGCGGTCGTCATGGGCATCGTCGGGGCCGTGCTCGGCGCGGCGACCCTCGCCCTGCTGGTGCTGACCGTGACGCAGGTGGCCGAGGGCACGCCGGCCGCGATCCTGCTGCTGATCCCCACCGCCGCGGTGGGCTTCGCCGCCTACCTCGCCGTCGACGTCGTGCCCGCCGGCTTCCGGGTCAACGGGCTGATGGCCCGTCAGAACGCGGCGCGGACCCCTCGCCGCACGGCCTCGACCGCGGCCGCGCTCATGATCGGCCTGGCGCTCGTGAGCGCCGCAGCCGTCGTGGCCGCCTCGCTGAAGGCGACCTTCCGCGACACCCTGAACGACTCGGTCGCGGCCGACTGGTTCGTGTGGACCGGCAACGGGGACCCCAACGCCGCGTTCAGCAACCAGGTGGCTGTCGATCTCGCCCAGCTCGACGAAACCACCGAAGTCGCGAGCTACCGCTTCGCCGACGAGGCCTTCCGTACCACCGACGACGACAAGATCCACGACTCGCTGGCGGCTGACCTGTCGACCCTCGAACGTCACCTCGACCCGGACTTCGTCGAGCTCGACCGGTCGCTGCTCGGCCCGACCGCCACGCTCGTGCACGAGGACTTCGCCAGCGATCGGGCCATGGGCATCGGGTCGACGCTCGAGGTCGAGTTCATCGACCAGTCGGTCGAGACCCTCACCGTCGCCGGCATCTACACCGACGCCACCATCCTGGGCAACCGGGTCATCGACCTCGAGCTGTGGGATGCCAAGTTCAGCGCCACCCAGGACCAGTTCGTGTCGGCCCTGTCGGCCGAAGGGTTCGGCGAGGACGAGGTCCGGTCGGCCATCGACACGGTCGTGGTCGACTACCCGCAGGTCAGGGCCCAGACCAAGTCCGAGTTCCAGGACGACCAGGAGCAGCAGGTCGACAACTTCCTGATCGTCATCAACGTACTGCTGGCCCTGGCCATCGTGATCGCCCTGCTCGGCGTGGCCAACACCCTTGCGCTGTCGGTGTTCGAGCGGACCCGTGAGCTGGGGCTCGTCCGGGCCGTCGGCATGACCACCCGGCAGATGCGGCGGATGGTGCGGTTCGAGGGCGTGATCGTCTCGGTGTTCGGCGGGGTGCTGGGCGTGCTGTTGGGGGTCGTGTTCGGGCTCGCTGCGGTGGCGATCATCCCCGACAGCTTCATCAACCAGCTCTCGATCCCGGTCGGCCAGCTCGGCCTCTACGTGGTGCTCGCCGCCATCGCCGGGCTGGTCGCGGCCTACTTCCCGGCCCGTCGCGCGTCCCGGCTCAACGTGTTGGAGGCCATCGCCCACGAGTAGCCGGCCCGAACCAGCGGTGGGCCGGATCCAGACGTTCAGTGGAGAGCACCGGTGGGACCCCGCCAGGACAGGACCGCGGCCCTGGCTGAGGTCCCACCGAGATCGTCGGCCAGCCTCAGACCACCAGCCAGGCGCAGTCGCTGAAGATGCGGATCTGGTCGCTGAAGGCGTCGTTGGTCGTGAAGTACACCTCGACGGTGTCGCTGGCGGTCTGCACGACCGAGTCGTAGATGCTGGGCGGGTTGGGCTCGATGCCCCGGTAGGTCTCGCCGTTCCAGTACACGACGCCCTCGACACCGAAGTCGTCGTCGGTCGCGTCGAGCTCGGGAGGGCCCTGGATCCACCCGAGCACGTCGCCGGGGAACGTGAAGGAGTCGGACACGTTGTAGGTGCCCGACGCCGGGCTGTGGTGGACGAGGTGGCTGCACACCGTCGTGCCGGCAGGAATCGTGCCGCCGAAGGTGTCGAGTGGCTCGGTGAGCAGCGTCGGTCCGGTCTCGTAGGCGACGAAGAAGCCGGCGTTGAGGTCGAAGTCGCCGATGGGGGTGACGTCGTCGCCGGGCATCAGCGTGGCGACGAAGGCGTCACCGCCCCCGGTCGTGGGAGCGGGCGGGGCCGGCAGCTCGTCGTAGTCGGTCTGTCCCATCTCCGAGACGGTCTCGTACTCCTCCCCGGTCCCGTCCTCGATGCCGCTCAGCAACGGGATGGAGCCGGCGGCGAGGACGGCGAGCAACAGGCCGTACTCGATGGCGGACGCGCCGCGCTGAGGTGTCGACCCGCTCACGCCAGTGCTCCTGCGGCGTCTGCGCCAGCGTTGGGCGATCACGTTGTCTGAACCTCCGGGGTTCGGTCCGATGGCCACGTACCTACACGCCCAAGATCGGCCTCGCCCGCCACGCGCTTGATGAGGCCCACGGACCATTGGGCCCGGGTAGGGCCGGTGAGCCGTACGGTCCATCCCGTCTCGACCGCATCGGACTCCCTGGATCTGTGACCAAGGGCGGGGGCGCGCAACGGGCCCGCGCCGCCCGACGCAGGCCCGTCGATCTCTTGGCCGGCGGTCGGTCCCGTCGGCTGGTCGGTCAGCCGCCGGCGCCGCCGGTGAGGCCGCCGTTGTCGATCATCTGCACCGCGGCCGGGCCGAGGATCACCATGAACAGCGCCGGGAGGATGAACAGCACGAGCGGGAACAGCAGCTTGACCGGGAGCGCCATCGCCTTCTCCTCGGCCCGCTGGCGCCGCTTCTCCCTGACCTCGTCGGCCTGGGTCTTGAGCACCTGGGTGATGGGGATCCCGGACTTGTCGGCCTGGTTGAGGGCCCGCACGAACATGCGCAGCTCGAGCACGTCGGTGCGATCCACCATGGCCAGCATGGCGTCGTGACGGCTCATGCCCAACCGGATCGAGCGCAGCGTCTTGCCGAACTCGTCGGTGAGCGGGTTGTCGTTCGACTCGACCACCTTCTGGAAGGCGCCCTCGAAGCCGAGGCCGGCCTCGACGATGATCGTCATCTGGTCGAGCACGTCGGGCAGCGCCATCAGGATCTCGGCCTGGCGGGCCTGGGCCTTCTTGTCGAGGATGAAGTCGAAGCCCATCCAGCCGCCGGCCGCGATGGCCACGCCGATCAGCAGGTTCTGGGTCGTCGGCTCGTTGAAGAACCAGGCCAGGGCGCCGAGCAGGCCGGCGATGCCCAACACGAGCTTGGTGAACATGACCCGCTCGATCGGCCAGTTCGCCGAGAGACCGGCCATGGCGACCCGCCTCTCCAGCAGCTCCGTGCGCTCGGCCGGGCTGAAGCGGCGAGCCAGGTTGCCGACCGACTTGAAGAACGGGTTGACGATCCGGGCCCGGGCCGAGAGCTGGAGCACGGCGTCGTGCAGGGCGAACTCGTCCTCGGCGACCGCCGGCCCGTTCGGCATCCGCAGCGAGAGCCACAAGCTGGCCGAGGCCAGCACGAACACCACCGCACCGGTGAGCAGCAGCCCGCTGCCGGTCAGAAGTTGCGAGAGCTGTGAGACCATCTCGACCTCCCTAGAACCGGAACCGCGCCATGCGGTGCAGCACGACCGAGCCCATCAGCACCAGCGCGCTGGCGGCAGCGAGGATCAGCTGCCCAGTGGTCTCCGTCAACAGCCGCTCGGCGTAGTCGCGGTTGCTCGAGTACATGATCAAGAAGACGCCGGGCGGCAACAGCGCCAGGATCACGCCCGACAGCCGGCCCTCGGCGCTCAGGGCCTTGACCTGGCCCTTGACGCGATTCCTGGCCCGGATGGTCGCGGCGACCCGCTCGAGGACGTCGGCCAGGTTGCCGCCGACCTCCTGGTGCACCTCGACCGCGGCCACGACCCAGTCGAAGTCCGAGCTGTCCATGCGCCGGACCACGTCGCGCAGCGAGCTGGTCACGCTGCGGCCCAAGCGGTTCTCGGTGAGCACCTTGCGCAGCTCCTCCTTGGTGGGAGCCGGCGCCTCGTGCCCCACCGCGCTGAGGGCCTGCACGAAGCTCATGCCGGCGCGCAGCGAGCCGGCCAGCAGCTGCAGGGTCTCGGGCAACTGTTCCTCGAACGCCGCCTTCGCCTTGCCCACCTTGATCTTGAGGTAGGCCCACCCGACGACCGGCCCGAACCCGACGGCGATCATTCCGAGCAGCGCCCCCTGGAGGACACCGGCCGCCAGGCCCACCAGCAGCGACACGCCGCCGATGATGGCCAGGAACTCGGCCGGGCGAAGCTTCCAGCCCGAGACCTCGAGCATCGTCTTGAGCTCGATGCCGCGGCTGTCCTTGCTCAGCTTGCGGTCGGCCGCCTGACCGACACCGGTCGCGAACCACTCGCGGAGCGACTTCTTCTGGACCGGTTCCCCGTCCTCGTTGGTCCTCGTCGACGACTCGATCAGGAAGGCGATGAGCACGCCGACGACCAGGAGGCCACCGCCGAGGAGGAGGACCGGGCTGATCCCGCCCACCTCACCAGCTCCCGACGATGTCGGCCGCCGACTCGGTCTCGAACAGCGACTTGTCGAGCTGGACGCCGTAGTCGGCCAGCTTCTCGCTGAACTTGGGTCGCAGGCCGGTCGG
>JBFJYB010000118.1:0-7523 GCA_041622835.1 Acidimicrobiales bacterium
CCCGCGACCACGCCTGACCCGGCACCACCGACGCCGCCCGTGAGGGCCGCCGGGCTGTAACGATGGCGCGGCGATGCCGCGATCCGATCCGCGCCCCCCGACCCTGCGGGCCACTCTGCGCCCCCGCCGACCCGGGCTCGGCTCGGTCGTGTCGTTGGCCGTGGTCTCGACCGCGGTGTGGTTCGTCGTCGCTCAGCTCCAACCGGCCGAGCTGGTGCGCGACACCATTCCGACCGGCGGCGACAACGCCGGTCATCTGTGGGGCCCCGCCGTCCTCAAGGACACGCTCCTCCCCAACCTCCGGCTGAGCGGGTGGAGCCCGGACTGGTTCGCGGGCTTCCCGGCGTTCCACTTCTACATGGTCGTGCCGGCGCTGATGGTGGCGCTCGGCAGCTACGTCGTGCCCTACAACGTGGCGTTCAAGCTGGTCACGGTGCTGGGGCCGGTGACGCTCCCGATCGCGGCGTGGGCCAGCGCCCGGCTCGGCGGTGCGCGCCGGCCGGTCCCCGAGCTGGCGGCCGTCGCCACCGTGCCGTTCCTCTTCGACCGCTACCACACGATCTGGGGCGGGAACCTCCTGGCGACCCTGTCGGGCGAGTTCGCCTATGCCATCAGCCTGTCGGCTGCCACCTTGTTCGTGGGGCTGACGGTGGCCGGCCTGCGCTCGGGACGCCACCGGGCGGTCTCGGCCGCCGTCCTCGCTCTCGCAGTGCTCAGCCACCCCATCCCGCCGCTGCTGGCTGGGGCCGGTGCGCTCTCGGCCCTGGCGGTCGCCCCGAGCTGGGGACGGTGCCGGTGGTTGGCCTCCGTCGGGGCCACCGGCCTCGCGGTCGCCGCGTTCTGGCTGCTGCCGTTCTGGTGGCGGCGCGACTACCTCACCGATCTCGGCTACGTGCGCGACACCCGTTTCTGGGATCGCCTGCTCCGGCTCGACGTCGGCCCCGATCGCCTCCACTGGGTGCTCGCGCTGGCGGTGATCGGCGGGGCGGCTGCGGTCGTGCATCGGATCTGGTGGGGGCGAGCCACGGCGGGAGCGACGGTGCTGATGGCCGGCCTGTACCTCGTGGTACCCCAGGGGCAGCTCTGGAACGCCAGGGTCCTGCCCCTGTACTACCTGGGGCTCTACCTGCTGGCCGCGGTCGGAGCGGCGGCGGTGATCCGGATGCTGGCCGGCGGGCCCTCGCTGCTGATCGGGCCCAACCGGCGGCTCGGGCCGACGACGGCAGCGCTCCTGGCGGTGGCGGCTGCGGCCCTGGTGTCGAGCCTGTTCGGTGGCCGGGGCGAGGCGGTGGCCGGGGTCGTTGCCACGGTCGGCGTCGTGGTCGCGGTTGCCGAGCTGCTGCGGTTGGCCACGATGCGCCCTGGCCCGAGCGGGGCGGTTCGCGGCGAGAGGGTGGCGGCTGGGCTCACGGTCGTGGCGCTGGTGGCCGTGCTCGCCGTCGTCGGCCTCTCGCTCCGCGTGCTCCCGGGCGGGTCGGTGGCCGCCGACGGGGTCTACGAGTGGGGGCCGTTCTCGTCGAGCAACCGCAGCCAGGTGGCCACGTTCGCGCACTGGAACTACTCGGGCATGGAGGCCAAGCGGGGCTCGGGCACCGGCGGCGGCTACGACGAGTACACGGGCCTGGTCGACACCATGCGGGCGGTCGGCGAGAGCCGCGGCTGCGGCCGGGCCATGTGGGAGTACTCCCGGGCGCTCGAACGGTACGGCTCGCCCATGGCGCTGATGCTGCTGCCGCACTGGACCGGCGGCTGCATCGCGTCGATGGAGGGCCTCTACTTCGAGTCCTCGGCCACGGTGCCGTACCACTTCCTCACCCAGACCGAGCTGTCGGCCGCCCCGTCGCAGGCCATGCGGGGCCTCGACTACGGCCGCCTCGACGTCGATGCCGGCGTCCAGCACCTCCAGCTCCTGGGGGTCAGGTACTACCTCGCGTTCTCGCCGGCTGCGGTCGGCGCTGCCGACGCCCACCCGGCCCTGACCCGGCTGGCGACGTCGGGCCCGTGGGCCGTCTACGAGGTGGCCGGGAGCTCGGTCGTCGAGGCCCTACCGCAGTGGCCGGTCGTGGTCGAGTCCGGCGGCGACTGGATCGACGTGGCCCAGCCCGCCTTTCTCGGCGCAGTGCCTCGTGGCGTGGTGCTGGCGGCCGACGGCCCTCCGGGCTGGCCTCGCATCGAGGCCGACGACCTGCTCGATACCGTCCGGACGCCGGTGTCCCGGCTTCCGGCGCCGCCGGCGGTCGTGAGCGGGCTCGTGGCCGACGACGACCGCATCTCCTTCGAGGTCGACCAGCCGGGCGCGCCGATACTCGTCAAGGCGTCCTACGTCCCGACCTGGCGTGTCGACGGGGCCGACGGCCCCTACCGGGCGGGACCGAACCTGATGGTTGTGGTGCCGACCGAGTCGCAGGTCACGCTGCGCCACGCCCGGACCGCGGTCGACCGGCTGGGGACGGCGGCGTCGCTGGCCGGTCTCGCCGGCCTCGCGATCCTGGCGCGACGCCGTCCGATCGACGTCGGTCCGGCCGCCGAGCGACCGGTGTGCCTGGCTCCTGCGCGCGGTCGGGTCCACCGGTAGCCTCGTCGCATGCTCGACACGGGTCGGGTCTTCAAGGCCTACGACATCCGCGGCTTGGTGCCCGACGAGCTCGACGCCGGGCTGTGCCACCGCATCGGGACCGCCTTCGGGCGCTTCGTGCAGGACGACGATCCCGCCGTCGAGCGCGTCGTGGTGGCTCGTGACATGCGCGACACCGGCCCCGAGCTGGTGGCGGCGTTCACCGACGGGGTGACCGGCCAGGGTCTGGCGGTGGTCGACCTGGGCCTGGCGTCGACCGACATGCTGTACTTCGCGGCCGGGTCGCTCGATGCGCCCGGTGCGGTGTTCACCGCCTCGCACAACCCCGCTGGCTACAACGGGATCAAGCTGTGTCGGCGGGGGGCAGCGGCGATCGGGCGGGAGTCGGGCCTGGCCACGATCGAGGCCCTGGTCCACGATCCACCGCCGGCGACCGGGCGGCGGGGCGAGCGCATCGAGCGGGAGCTGTTGCCGCAGTTCGCCGACCACGTGCGCTCGTTCATCGACGTGGGAAAGCTGCGACCGCTGCGCATCGTGGCCGACGTGGCCAACGGCATGGGCGGACTGGTCGTGCCCGAGGTGTTCGCGTCGCTGCCGGTCGAGCTCGACCTCATGTACCCCGAGCTCGACGGCGAGTTCCCCAACCATCCGGCCGACCCCATCCAGCCCGAGAACCAGCGCGACCTGCGCGAGCGGGTGGTCGCGACCGACGCCGACATCGGCCTGGCGTTCGACGGCGACGCCGACCGGGTGTTCCTCGTCGACGAGACCGCGACGCCGCTGTCGGGCTCGACCACCACCGCGATGGTGGCCGCCGGTGTCGTCGAGAAGGAACCGGGAGCCACCATCATCCACAACCTGATCTGCTCGAAGGCGGTGCCCGAGCTGGTGGCCGAGATGGGGGGAACTGCGGTCCGGAGCCGGGTCGGGCACTCGTACATCAAGGCGCTCATGGCCGAGACCGGCGCCGCGTTCGGGGGCGAGCACTCGGGCCACTACTACTTCCGCGACAACTACCGGGCCGACTCGGGTCTGATCGCCGCGCTGGTGGTGCTGGAGCTGGTGTCGGTCGCGGACCGCCCGCTCAGCGAGCTCCGGCTGCCCTACGAGCGCTACTGGGGTTCGGGCGAGCGCAACCACCGCGTCGCCGATCCGCTGGCCGTCGTCGACCGGGTCGCCGACCACTACCGGTCGGCCGACCAGGACCGCCTCGACGGCCTCACCGTCGACTTCGGTGACTGGTGGTTCAACCTCCGAGCCTCGAACACCGAGCCGCTGCTACGACTCAACCTCGAAGCGGCCGACGAAGCCGAGGGCACGGCCCACGTCGCCGAGGTCGAGGCGCTGCTGCACGGACCGGACTGACCAAGGAGTGCCGATGCCCCTTCCCCAAGAGCTGCTCGACATGCAAATCCTGGCGTGCCCCGAGGACAAGGGTCCGCTGCTGTACTTCGCCGGCGAGGACCTGCTGTACAACCCCCGTCTGCGGCGGCGATACGACATCCACGACGAGATCCCGGTCCTGCTGATCGACGAGGCGACGACGGTGGACGACGACGAGCACGAGCGGCTGATGGCGGCGTACGAGGCCGGGGGCGGCGTGCCCACCTTCGAGGACTGAGCATGACCGGCGGGCCCGACGCCCTGGGGATGTTCGATGCTGCGGCGCGGCTCCCCGACCAGGTGCGGACCGCGGTGACCAGCGCCCAGGACCTGGCCAGCCTGCCCGACCCGGCATCGATCACGAACGTGCTGGTGCTCGGCATGGGCGGCAGCGGCGTGGCGGGCGACATCCTGACCGTCACCGCCGGTCCGTTCATGGCGCTCCCGGTCGTGGTCGTCAAGCACTTCATCCCGCCGTCCTACGTCGACGAGCGGTCGCTCGTGTTCGCCATGTCCTTCTCGGGGAACACGGCCGAGACGCTCGAGGCCACCGAGATCGCCGCGTCTCGGGGAGGTCACGTCGTGGCGGTCACCTCGGGCGGCCGGCTGGCGGACCTGGCCCGCGGATGGGGCTCGCCGGTCGTGGCGGTCGACCCGTCGATCCCCGCACCGCGTGCCGCCCTCGGCGCCATGGCCATCCCGCCGCTCATCGTGCTCGAGGACATGGGCCTCTTCCCGGGGGCGACCCGCTGGGTGCTCCAGGGCATCGACCAGCTCGAGCGGCGGCGGGACTCGATCATGGCGCCCGGGGGGTTGGCGAGCGAGCTGGCCGACCGCATCGGGGCGACCTTCCCCTACGTGTGCGGCAGCGGCGGGGTGGGCCGGGTCGCGGCCCGACGCTGGAAGACCCAGCTCAACGAGAACGCCAAGCTGCCGGCCTTCAGCGGCGAGCTGCCCGAGCTGACCCACAACGAGGTCGTCGGGTGGGGTCGCCACAACGAGCTCACCCGCACCCTGTTCACCATGATCAACCTCCGTCACGACCACGAGCACCCGGCAATGGACCGCGTCTACGAGACGTTGGCCGACCAGCTCGGCGAGGCGCTGGCCGCCATCACCGAGGTCAGGGCCGAGGGCGACGGCTCGGTGGCCCAGCTGCTCGACCTGATGTACGTGGCCGACTTCCTGTCCATCGAGCTGGCGTGGAGGGCCGGGATCGACCCGGGCCCCATCGCCGCCATCGACGAGCTCAAGCGGCGTCTCGGCACCTGACCCGGCCGCGCTCGTCGCGGTCGGTCCGTCGGCGACACTGGAGGCATGGACCAGGCCTGCAGCCCTTCATTGACCGGCGCTCGGCGCCGATAGGAGGCGGATGTTCGGAATGGTCGACGAACGTGGCCTCGTCCCCCCTCGCCGCCTCGGCGCACTGCTCGCCGAGCGCCGCCGCGCCGAGGGCCTCGAGCTGGCCCAGGTCGCAGCCCGGAGCAGGGGCGTGTTCGACGTTCGCGCGCTCGAGGCCATCGAGCGGGGTCGGGTCGAGCTCAGCGACGACCTGGTTGCCGCGGTGACCGCCCTCTACGCGGTCGAGAGCGGTCCGGTGCTACCGCATCGGAGCCAGTTGGTGATCGACCTGCGCGGCCCGGAGCTCCGGGTCGGCCACACGGTCGCGCCGCTGCCCGACGAGCCCACCGCCGACGAGCTGCTCGGCCGCTACCTCTCGCTGCTCTACCTCCTCCGCAGCCGCGAGCCCGGCACCCCGCTCCCGCTGCGGACCGCCGACCTCGAGAGGCTCTCCGAGGCCCTCTTCGTCACCGTCGGCGACGTCAGGGACCGGCTCTCGGGCCTCATGGTCCAGCCCGAGGTCGCCGATCGCGCCGGTCGGTTCCGGGCTCGGCTCGTCGTCCCGGCCGTCGGGCTGCTCGTCGGCGTGACCGCGGTCGGCTCGCTGATCCTGGTGACCTCCGACGACCCGGAGCCGGCGGCGTCGCCCACCCTGTTGACGCCGGCCGTCACGGCCCCGGCGCCGGCCCCGGCAGCGGAGTCGGTCGCGACCTCGCCCGCGCCGGCGAGCGAAGCCGCCGACCTCGTGGTCGACAGCCCCGAGATCGTGCCGGTCGATCTGGCCCAGCCCGCTCCGCCGGCCGACGTCGAGGTCGACATCGGCGATCCGGTGACCATCGTTCCGGGGGCGACGGTCGACGACCCGACCGTCGACATCGGCGCTCCGGTGGCCGTCACGCCGACGCCGGTCGCCGATCCCGGAACCCCCAACGGCCAACCGGCCGCTCCCGGCGGTGCCGCCGCCCAGCTGCTCGGGGCCGAGGCCGAGGCGCTGCTCGGCTACCCGATCCGGGACCTGCTGCCCGAGTGGACGATCGAGTACCTCGGCCCGCTGCCCGGCTACCGGGGCAACACCAACCTCCCGACCCTCACCATCTCGGTCTACGTCGGCGCCAGCGACACGGCCACCTCGGTCGCCGAGGTGCTGGCCCACGAGGCCGGTCACGCCCTCGACATCACCTACCTCGACAACCCGGCCCGCGTCCGGTGGCTCGAGGCCCGCGGCGTGCCCGACGCCGCCTGGTGGCCCGGCAACGGGCTGAGCGACTTCGACACCGGTGCCGGCGACTTCTCCGAGGCGGTGGCCTTCTGGCTGGTCGGGTCGCCCAGCCGCTCGACGCTGGCCGGCAACCCGACGCCCGAGCAGGTCGCGCTGCTCGAACAGCTGCTGCCCTGAGGCGCGGCGGCGGGGCGCGGTGTTGTTGCCGCCTAGTCGCGCCCTGCGGGCGCTCCTGACGGCGGAGAGTGCCATTCGCCCGCCGAGCGCCGAGGGCGCTCGGCTGAGTGGGCCCGATACCCTGCCGCGATGCGCTCCTCCGACCTTTCCACCGGCGGCGACTTCCGCGTCGCCGACCTGTCGCTCGCCGACTTCGGCCGCAACGAGATCCGCCTCGCCGAGCACGAGATGCCGGGCCTGATGGCCCTGCGCGCCGAGTACTTCGACTCGCAGCCCCTGGCCGGTGCCCGGATCGCCGGCTCGCTCCACATGACGGTCCAGACCGCGGTCCTGATCGAGACGCTGACCGCGCTCGGCGCCGACGTCCGCTGGGCGTCGTGCAACATCTTCTCCACCCAGGACCACGCCGCCGCCGCGGTGGCCTGCGGCCCCGAGGGAACCGTCGATCGGCCGGCCGGCGTGCCGGTGTTCGCGTGGAAGGGCGAGACCCTGGATGAGTACTGGTGGGCGACGACCCAGATCCTGCGGTGGCCCGACGGCGGTGGCCCCAACCTGATCCTCGACGACGGTGGCGACGCCACGCTGATGGTCCACAAGGGTCTCGAGTACGAGAAGGCCGGCGCAGTTCCCGAGGCGACCGACGACGACAGCGAGGAGTGGCAGGTCGTGCTGGCCACCCTGGCCCGGCTCCGGGACGAGGACCCGAACCTGTGGACCACCGTCGCGTCGGGCATCCGGGGCGTGTCCGAGGAGACCACGACCGGCGTCCATCGGCTGTACCACATGCAGGAGACCGGCGAGCTGCTGTTCCCGGCCATCAACGTGAAC
>JBFJYB010000119.1:0-7472 GCA_041622835.1 Acidimicrobiales bacterium
GCGTCGAGGTGGTCGCGAGCCTCGGGGGCCTGCACCGGTTCATGGACTGGGACGGTCACCTGCTCACCGACTCGGGCGGGTACCAGATCTTCTCGCTCGAGCCGAGGGTCGACGACGACGGGGCGGTGTTCCGGTCGACCTACGACGGCAGCACGCATCGCCTGACCCCCGAGCGGGCCGTCGAGATCCAGACCGCGCTGGGCAGCGACATCCAGATGGTGCTCGACGTCTGCCCGCCGCTGCCCTCGCCCCCCGACGTGACCCGCCTCGCGGTCGACCGGACCGCAGCCTGGGCCGAGCGGGCCCGGAGCGCCTTCCTGGCCGAGCGGTCGGCGACCGAGCGGGGCCTGTGCCAGTTCGGCATCGTCCAGGGCGGGCTCGACCTCGGTCTGCGGCGCGAGTCGGCGGCCCGCACGATCGAGGTCGGCTTCGAGGGGTATGCCGTCGGCGGCTTGTCGGTGGGGGAGCAGCGCGCCGAGTGGCTCGACCCGCTGGAGGCGACCGCCGCCGCCCTGCCGGCCGACCGGCCTCGCTACTTCATGGGGTTGGGTGACCCGGTCGGGCTGGTCGAGGCGGTGGCGCGCGGCATCGACCTGTTCGACTGCGTGCTGCCCACCCGGCTCGCCCGCCACGGGACGGTGCTGACCTCGGCCGGCCGCCTCAACCTCCGGGGCGCGGCCTACGCCGGCGACGACGATCCCATCGATCCCGGGTTCGCCGCCAGCCCGGCCTCCCGCTGGTCACGCGGGTATCTCCGCCACCTCCTCCAGGTCGGCGAGCCGGCCGCGGCCCGGCTGCTGACCCTGCACAACGTGGCGTGGCTGCTCGACCTGATCGCGAGGATGCGCCTCGCCATCGAGGCCGGCCGGTTCGACGAGCTGCGGTCCGAGGTGACCGAGGTGTGGAGCGATCCGTGAGCGTTTCTGGCGATCGCGGACCGCCCCCGCGTCAGGTTCGATACCCTTGACGGTCCATGAGCCTTCTCATCCTCCCCATCTTCTTCATCCTCATCTGGGCTCTCATGATCCGGCCGCAGCAGAAGCGCATGAAGGAGCACCGCGCCCTTCTGGCCTCGCTCGAGCTCGGCGACGAGGTCGTCACCGGTTCCGGCTTCTACGGCGTGATCTCGGCCTTCGACGGTCCGACCGTGTTCCTCGAGGTCGCCGACGGCGTCGAGATGAAGGTCACCCGGGAGTCGATCACCGAGCTGGTCAGCTACGACGACGCCGACGTACCCGTCGACGACAAGTAGTTACGACCCGCAGGCGACCCGAGCCCCACGAACAGCCCTCGCGTGCGACGTAACGGCCTCTATTCCCTGTTGGGGATCCTCGCGGTCACCGTCGGCCTCCTGGTCGCCACGATCGCCGTCGGGCACCGTCCGCTGCTCGGCATCGACCTGACCGGTGGCGTGGAGGTCGTGCTCATCGCATCCGACGACCCCGACCGCACGACGCCGGTGACCGCAGCCGAGCTCGACCAGGCCACCGACATCATCCGCAACCGGATCGAGGCGCTCGACGTCGCCCAGCCCGACATCACCCGCCAGGGCGAGCGGGTCGTGGTGCAGCTGCCCGACGTCGACGACCAGCAGCGGGCCATCGAGCTGGTCGGTCAGACCGCCGAGCTGCGGTTCCGTCCGGTGTGCGCCGGGCCCCTGCCGGTCGACCCGGTCGACCCCGACGAGCTCCCTGCCGACGACGGCACCGGAGAGGCCACCGACGATCCCGCCGATGAGGTGCCGGCCGACGAGGCACCGGCCGAGGAGCCTCCTGTGGAGGACGGGCCCGCCAACGAGGAGCCCGCCGACGAGCAGGGCTTCGCCGGCCTGGTCGAGGGCGAGACCGCGGCGGCGGCGTTCCCCAGCCAGGACGAGCCGGCCGGAGAGGTGCCGGTCGAGGAGACGCCGGCCGGGGACGCGGAAGGCGAGGGAGACGGGCCCGAGATCGTGCTCCCACCCGAGCTCGAGGAGGGCACGATCGACATCGAGGACCTGGTCACGGCCCAGGCGCCGACCTTCTGCAACGCCAACCTCGACGACCTGCTCCAGATGTCGACCACCCCTCGCGAGGACGACCGGCGTGACGACTACGTCCTGCTCGAGCAGCTCGACAACGACGCCCAGCCCATCGCCCGCTACTACCTCGGGCCGACGCTGGTGACCGGAGCCGCGCTCGAGGGGGCAGAGGCCGCCTTCACGAGCCTCGAATGGATCGTGCTGCCGACCTTCAAGCCGGGGGCCGACGGCATCGACCTGTTCAACGACGCCGCCTCCCTGTGCTTCAACGCCGACCAGGAGGTGTGCCCGTCGGGCCAGCTCGCCACCGTGCTCGACGGCCGGGTCGAGTCGGCGCTGGGTGTCAACGCGCCGTTCTTCCAGCGCGACCAGATCAACATCACCGGCAACTTCGACGAGCAACGGGCCCGCGACACGGCCCTGGTCCTCAACTTCGGCGCCCTGCCCGTGCAGCTCGAGCAGGAGCGGGCCCGCTCGGTGTCGTCGACGCTCGGCAGCGACTCGCTGCGGGCCGGCATCATCTCGGGGCTCATCGGGCTCGCCCTCGTCGCCCTCTACATGCTGGCCTACTACCGCCTACTGGGAATGGCCGCCCTGCTCAGCCTGGTGGTCTCGGGCTCGCTGCTGTGGGTCATCATCTCGTTCCTCAGCGAGACCGCGTTCCTGTTCGACGGCGTGACCCTGACCGTCGCGGGCGTCGTGGGCCTCATCGTCTCCATCGGCGTGTCGCTCGACTCGAACGTCGTGTACTTCGAGCACCTGAAGGAGGACGTGTCCCACGGCCGGACCCTCCGCTCCAGCGTCGACCGCGCCTTCCCGGTCGCGTTCCGCACCGTGTTCTGGGCCAACCTGGCGTCTCTCATCGGCGCCTCGATCCTGTACTGGCTCACCCAGGCGTCGGTTCGCGAGTTCGCGCTGATGCTCGGGCTGGCGTCGATCCTCGACCTGGTGGCCACCTACTGGTTCCTGCGTCCGCTCGTGCGGCTCATGTCCCGCACCGACGCGCTGACGGAGCACCCGGGTCGGTTCGGGCTCCCGGCCGAGCGCTCCGACCGGTTCCGCATGGCCGACCCCGCCGAGCCGCGACCCCGCACCGAGGAGCCGGTCACGTGAGTGCCTTCGACCGCCTGTACCGGAACCAGACCGAGGTCGACTTCGTCGGGTGGTGGAAGCGGGGCGCAGTGGTCTCGGCGGTTCTGGTCCTCGTGTTCGGCATCGGCCTCGCGGTCAGGGGCCTGAACCTCGGCATCGAGTTCGAGGGCGGGGTGGTCTGGGAGGTCGACGCTCCCGGCGTGAGCGTCGAGGACGCCCGCGACGTGCTGCGGGACCTGGGCCAGGCCGATGCCAGCATCCAGATCGTGGGTGACGAGACGATCCAGGTCCGAGCCGAGCTGGCTCAGGACGCCAGCGAGGTCATCGCGGTCACCGAGGCGCTGGCCGACCTGGCCGGGACCTCGGCCAACGCCGTCAGCTTCAGCGACGTCTCACCGTCGTGGGGCGACGAGGTCACCGACAAGGCCAGGACCGCGCTGATCGTGTTCTTCATCGTGATCGCGCTCTACATCACCCTGCGGCTGGAATGGAGGATGGCGGTCGCGGCGCTGGTCGCAGTGGTCCACGACATCGTCCTCACGGTCGGCTTCTACGCCCTGCTCCAGATCGAGGTGTCGCCCGCGACGGTGATCGCGTTCCTGACCATCCTCGGGTACTCCCTGTACGACACGATGATCGTGTTCGACAAGGTGCGCGAGAACGAGGCCCGAACCGCCACGGCCGCCAAGCTCACCTACACCGAGCTGATCAGCCTGTCGCTCAACCAGGTCCTTGCCCGCTCGATCAACACCACCCTCACCTCGGTGATGCCGGTTGCTTCGGTGCTGTTCATCGGCTCGTTCGTGATGGGCGCGGTGGCGCTGCAGGACTTCGGCATCGCGCTCCTGGTGGGCATGATCTCGGGGACCTACTCGTCGATCTTCGTCGCCACCCCCGTTGTCGCGCTGCTGAAGGAGCGCGAGCCGGCCAACATCGAGCGGCGCGAGCGACTCGAGGCCCGGGCCGGGTCGCGGAGCGACGCGTTGCACGAGGCGCGGGTCCGCGACGACGTCCCGGTCAAGCCGGCGCCCTCGCCCGCGGCGCGGCAGAGCAGCCGCCCCCCGGTCCGCCCGCCCGCCGGTGGCGTCATCCCACCACGGCCGCGCAAGCAGAAGCGCCGTCGCTAGGGCAACCGCCAGAGGTGCCTGTGGGGCGGCGACGGCTCGGTCTGCCCGGCGCGCAGCACCCGCCGCTAGCGTTGATCCATGGCGACCGCGACCGGGTGGCTCCGAGAACACATCCGGGACATCCCGGACTTCCCCGAACCAGGGGTCTCGTTCAAGGACATCACCCCTCTGCTCGCCGACGTCGACGGCTTCCGCTTCGCCATCGACGCGCTGGCCGACCACTTCGCCGGCCAGCCCGTCGACTGCGTGCTCGGGATCGAGGCCCGCGGCTTCATCCTCGGTGCGCCGGTGGCCTATCGCTTCGGCGCCGCCTTCATCCCGGTCCGCAAGCCCGGCAAGCTCCCGTGGGAGACGGTGAGCCAGGCCTACGAGCTCGAGTACGGATCCGATGCCGTCGAGCTGCACATCGACGCCGTCGAAGCCGGTCACCGGGCCCTCATCATCGACGACGTCCTGGCCACCGGCGGGACGGCCGCGGCCACCGCGGCGCTGGTCGAGAGCGTGGGCGGCGAGGTCGCCGGGTTCGGGTTCCTGCTCGAGCTGGCCTTCCTGGGAGGCAGGTCGCGCATCGACGGGTACGAGCTGGCGTCCCTGCTCGTCTACGAGTGATGCGACCATGACCGAGCGCCCGATCCACCACGGCGGGAGTCACTGATGGTCGCAGTGAGCCGGGTGCTGCCGTGGCGCCGCCATGCGAAGCCGACCAGGGGGGAGATCGAGGAGCTGCTGAGCATCTTCGAGGCCCGCCACCCCGACCGCGGCACCGAGCTGATCGAGCTCGCCTACCAGTGGGCGGCCGCCGCCCACACCGGACAGCACCGGAAGTCGGGCGAGGCCTACATCCACCATCCGGTCGCAGTCAGCTGCATCGTCGCCGGACAGGGGCTCGACGACGTCACGATCGCGGCCGCGCTGCTCCACGACGCGCTCGAGGACACCGACGTCGACCTGGCCCAGCTCGAGGACGAGTTCGGCGCCGAGGTCGCCACCATCGTCGACGGCGTCACCAAGCTCGACCGGATCCAGTTCGACTCGAAGGAGGCCCAGCAGGCGGCGTCGATGCGCAAGATGCTGGTGGCGATCGCCAAGGACGTGCGGGTGCTGATCATCAAGCTGGCCGATCGGCTGCACAACATGCGCACCCTGGCGGCGCTGCCGGAGCCGAAGCAGCACCGGATCGCCCGCGAGACCCTCGACATCTACGCCCCGCTCGCGCACCGGCTGGGCATGCAGGAGCTCAAGACGCAGCTCGAGGACCTCGCCTTCGCCTCGTTGCACCCGAAGCGCTACGCCGAGATCGACCACATGGTCGCCACCCGCGCCCCCGAGCGCGACATCTACCTCGAGCAGGTGCTCCAGGACGTCCAGGCCCGGCTGGCCGAGCTCGGCATCGACGCCGAGGTCACCGGCCGGCCCAAGCACCTGTGGTCGATCTACGAGAAGATGATCCAGAAGGATCGGGAGTTCGACGACATCTTCGACCTGGTCGGGATCCGGGTGATCGTGTCGTCGGTGCGCGACTGCTACGCCGCGGTTGGCTCGCTGCACGCGACGTGGAAGCCGGTGCAGGGGCGCTTCAAGGACTACATCGCCATGCCCAAGTTCAACCTCTATCAGTCGCTGCACACCACCGTGATCGGGCCCCAGGGCAAGTCGATCGAGGTCCAGATCCGGACCCGGGAGATGCACGCCCGCGCCGAGCACGGGGTGGCGGCCCACTGGGAGTACAAGGAGGGTCCGGCCGGGGACCTGGCGTGGCTCAGCCGCATCGTCGACTGGCAGTCCGAGACGACCGACCCCTCGGTGTTCATGGCCAACCTGATCACCGACCTCGAACAGGACGAGGTGTTCGTGTTCACGCCCAAGGGCGACGTGATCACGCTGCCGGTCGGTGCCACGCCGGTCGACTTCGCCTATGCGGTGCACACCGAGGTCGGCCATGCCTGCATCGGCGGCAAGGTGAACGGCCGCCTCGTCTCGCTCGACAGCGAGCTCATATCGGGCGACATCGTCGAGATCTTCACGTCCAAGACCGAGGGCAGTGGCCCGTCCCGTGACTGGCTGCGGTTCGTGGCGAGCGGGAAGGCCAAGAGCAAGATCAAGCAGTGGCACCAGCGGGAGCGGCGCGAGGACGCCATCGCCAGCGGGCGGGAGGAGCTGATGGATGCGCTGCGGCGGGACGGCCTTCCCGTGCAGCAGGTGCTCGGCTCGTCGTCGCTCGACGAGGTCGCGGCGGACATGAACTACACCGAGCGCGACTCGCTGTTCGCCGCCATCGGCGAGGGCCACGTGTCGGGGAGGGCCGTGGCCTCGCGGTTGGGCGTGAGCCTGCGTGACGGCTCGGGCGATCAGGAGGAGCGGATACCGCGCACGACGCGCGACACGACTGGCCGGCCGCGGCGTCGCCGCGACGGGGCAGGGGTTCACGTCGAGGGACTCGACGACGTCATGGTCCGCCTGTCTCGCTGCTGCACGCCGGTCCCCGGCGACGAGATCATGGGCTTCGTCACGCGCGGCCGTGGCGTCACCGTGCACCGGACCGACTGCGCCAACGCGGTGTCGTTGGCCTCGGACCAGGGCGACCGGGTGATCGACGTCGAGTGGGACGGCACCGGGACCGGCGAGTTCACCGCGCTGATCGAGGTGAAGGCGATCGACCGGACCCGCCTGCTGCGGGACGTGACCGACTGCCTCGGCGAGGCGCGGGTGAACATCGTGTCGTGCACCGCGGTCACCGACGCCGACCGCGTGACGCGGATGCAGTTCGAGGTCGAGCTCGGCGACGCGTCACACCTCGACTCGGTGCTGAGCGCGATGAAGAACGTCGACTCGGTGTACGACGCCTACCGGCTCATGCCCGGCCAGGCCGGCTGACCCGACGTCGGCCACCGCGGCGCCTCAGGCCTGGGCCGGCATCCGCTCCACCAGCTCGACCAGCTCACGGTGGAACTGCTCGGCCGGGAGGTCGTGGCTCCACCCGTGCCCGCAGAAGAGCCGGTCGAAGCGGAGGTCGCTGGCCGCGAGCCGGCCCAGCGACTCGGTCTGGGCGTCCCACGAGTACCAGCAGGCCCGACGGAAGGCCATGAGCTGCCGGCGGGAGGGTCTCCACGCCAGCGAGTCGCCGGAGAACAGCAGGTGGCCGTCGACCAGGTACAGCACGCTGCCCCGAGTGTGGCCGGGGACCGGGAACGCCACCACGTCGCCGGCGACGGTCGTGGGCTCGATCCCCTCGATGA
>JBFJYB010000120.1:0-7460 GCA_041622835.1 Acidimicrobiales bacterium
CCGGCCGCCGAGCGGCCCGCTCGGTCCGACGACGACCCGCAGCGGCCGGCGCCCCCTGCGGTCGCGCTCACCCCGTTGATCGAGCTCGAGCGGTGATCGGGAGCCGCGCCCACCGGACCCGGTCCGATACGGCCCGGCGGCGTCGGGCCGAGGTCACGCCTCGATACCGACCGGTGGCGTCGCCACTGCCCACAGTGGCCGGCGGTCGACGCGACCCCGCCCCCCACCGCGAGCGCCGTCTGACCGGCGGTCGGCGCCGCCTCCTCGCCCTGGTCGTCACGTTCGTCCTTCTGGCCGGGGCCCTCACCGCCCGCCTGGTCGAGCTCCAGGTCGGGAACCCCGACCCCTTCGTCGCGTGGGGGGAAGCGCAGCGGATCACCTCGGTCCCGCTGCCGGGGCGTCGGGGCGAGCTGCTCGATCGCAACGGCGAACAGCTCGCCATCTCCATCCCGCAGACGACGCTGTGGGCCGACCCCCGCCTCGTCACCGACCCGGTGGGAGCAGCCGAGCAGCTGGCGCCGCTGCTCGACCTCGAGCCCGAGGTGGTGCAGGCCCGCCTGGCGGCCAACGGCGCCTTCTCGTACCTGGCTCGCAAGGTCGACGACGAGACGGCAGCGGCGGTCGTCGCCCTCGGCGTCGACGGCGTCTTCACCCTCGAGGAGCAGCGCCGGTTCAACCCGTCGGGTGACCAGCTTGCTCGCTCCGTGCTCGGTACGGTCGGGCTCGACAACGAGGGCCTGAGTGGGATCGAGCTGTTGTACGAGGATCTCCTGGCGGGAGAAGAGGGCGTGTTGCACTTCGAGCGCGCGCCGAACGGCTACACCATCGCCAGCGGGTCGCGGGACCTGACCCCGGCGCAACAAGGCGTCGACCTGCACCTCACGATCGACCGGCCCCTCCAGTTCGAGGTCGAGCGCAGCCTCACCGGCTGGGTCGAGGAGATGGGCGCTCGGGGCGGCGTCGTGGTCGCCATGCGGCCCGGCACCGGCGAGGTCCTCGCCATGGCGACCGTGGGCCGCGACGACGACGGCCGAGCCGTGCCGTCGACCGAGAACCGAGCGGTCACCTGGGCGTTCGAGCCCGGCTCGATCATGAAGCCGCTCACGTTCGCGGCCGTGCTCGAGGACGGGATCGCCGAGCCGGGCTCGGTCAGGGCCGTGCCGTCGACCCTGCAGCTCTACGACGACGTGTTCAGCGACTCGTCCCCGCACGAAACGCTCCAGTGGAGCGTGCGGGACATCCTGGTCAAGTCGTCGAACATCGGCACCGTCCTGTGGGCGCGCGACCTTGGCGGCGAGCGGCTCTACCACTACCTGCGCGACTTCGGGTTCGGCTCGCTCACGCCGCTCGACTTCATCGGCGAGACCCCCGGGATCATGCTCGACCTCGACGACTGGTCGGGCACGTCGATCGCGACCATCCCGACCGGGCAGGGCATCTCGGTGACCCCGCTGCAGATGCTCACCGCGATGAACACCATCGCCAACCGCGGCGTGTACGTGCCCCCCAAGCTCGTGCTCGACGCGGTCGACGCCGACGGCGAGTCCCATCCGATGGCCGAGGCGGCCATCCGGCGGGTCGTATCGGAGGAGACCGCCCAGTCGCTCGTGGAGATCATGACCTCGGTGGTGATCGAGGGGACGGGTCAGAACGCGCAGCTGCCCGGCTACGCGGTCGCCGGCAAGACCGGCACCGCCCGCAAGCCTCTTCCCACCGGCGGCTACCAGGACGCGGCCGGCAACTACCGCTACACCGCAAGCTTCATCGGCTTCCTGCCCGCCGAGTCCCCCGAGATCTCGTTCCTCGTGACGATCGACGAGCCGTCGGCGACGATCTACGGCGGCTACGCGGCAGCTCCACTGTTCGCCGAGCTGGCGCAGTACGCGGCGCGCCGGTTCCAGATCCCCCCGGTGGCCGAGCTGGTCACCGATGCAGCCCCCGAGCTCGTCGAGCTGCCGCTCGACCCGGTCCGAGGTGAGACCGCACCGCCGCCCGAGCCCACGCCGACCGCCGAGGACACCGTGCCGGAGTCCGAGGCAGCTCCCGCCGATGCCCAGTGAAGCGACCGCCGGTCAACCGCCAGCCCGAGGTGTGTCGCTGGGTGACCTGGTCGCCACGGCCCGGTCGGCGTCGGGTCGTCCGGATCTGGTCGCTGGCTGGGACGGGGACGGCCCGGAGGTGACCGCCGTGATGCTCGACTCGCGGCTCGTCACCCCGGGGGCCCTGTTCGTCTGCGTACCCGGCGCCATCCACGACGGCCACGACTTCGCTCCCGAGGCCGTCGAGCGGGGAGCGGTCGCCCTCCTCGTCGAACGCCCCCTGGACCTCGACGTGCCGCAGATCCTCACGCCCGACGCGCGGCGAGCCGTCGGACACCTCGCATCGGCGGTCCACGGCACCCCGTCGCGACAGCTCACCGTCGTCGGGTTCACGGGCACCAACGGCAAGACCACGTCGGTCCACCTGCTGGAGCAGGTGCTGGAGCGCGGCGGGATCCCGACCGGTGTGATCGGGACCCTCACCGGCGAGCGGACCACGCCGGAGGCCACCGTGCTCCAACGGCGCCTGGCGGCGATGGTCGCCGAGGGCCGCATGGCGGTCGCCATGGAGGTCTCGTCCCACTCGCTGGCCCAGCACCGGGTGGACGGGACCTGGTTCTCGGTCGCGGTCTTCACCAACCTGAGCATCGATCACCTCGACTTCCACGGCGACCTCGAGTCGTACTACCTCGCCAAGGCTGCGCTGTTCACCCCGGACCGGGTGGGAGCGGCGGTGATCAACGTCGACTCGCCGGAGGGTCGACGGCTGGCCGGCTCGGTGGACGTCGCAGTGACCGAGTCGAGCCTCGCCGATGCCGAGGCGCTCGAGCTCGACATCGACGGCTGCACCTTCGGCTGGCGCGGCCAGCCGGTGCGTCTGCCGCTGGCGGGTCGCTTCAACGTCGCCAACGCGCTCGGTGTCGCCGAGGCCGCCAGCTTGGCCGGCCTCGACGACGAGGCCATCGCCGCCGGCCTGTCCGCCGGTGGCCGGGTCCCGGGCCGCTTCGAGCTGGTCGACGGCGGCCAGCCGTTCTCGGTGGTGGTCGACTACGCCCACACTCCCGACGGGCTCCGGAACGTGCTCACCACCGCCCGGGAGCTGACCGGGCGCCGGCTGATCTGCGTCTTCGGCTGCGGTGGCGACCGCGACCGGGCGAAGCGGCCCCTGATGGGTGAGGTCACGAGCAGTCTGGCCGACGTGGTCATCGTCACCTCGGACAATCCACGGTCCGAGGATCCCGATGCCATCATCGCCGCCATCGTCGCCGGCGCCACCGGCGGCGCCGAGCTGTCGATCGAGCCCGACCGGCGCCGGGCCATCGAACAGGCGCTGAACGCGGCGGCCGCCGGTGACATCGTCGTGATCGCCGGCAAGGGCCACGAGACCACCCAGACCGTCGGCGCCGAGGTGCTGGACTTCGACGACCGGCTGGTCGCCCTCGACGTGCTGGAGCGAGCCTCGTGATCCGGCTCCTGATCGCCGCCGGGCTCGGACTGTTCACCACCATGCTCTTCACGCGGGTGCTCATCGACTGGCTCACCCGGCACCGGATCGCCCAGCCCATACAGGAGGACGGGCCGGAGGGCCACCACACCAAGGCCGGGACACCGACCATGGGCGGCGCCGCCATCGTGGCCGGCGTGGCGGTCGGCTACGTCGTCAGCGACATCTACAACGGCATCTTCACCCGGACCGGGATCCTGGTCGTGCTGGCGATCATCGCCGCCGGCGCGGTCGGGCTGGTCGACGACTGGATCAAGGTCACGCACGAGCGCAACCTGGGCCTCAACAAGCGGGCCAAGGCCATCGGGCTGCTCACGGTGGCGATCGGCTTCGCGGTCCTCACCGAGCGCTTCACCGACGTGCACACCAAGCTGTCGTTCACCCGGTTCGACTCGCCCGGGTTCGACCTCGGAACGGTGGGCTGGGTCATCTGGGCGGTGCTGCTCATCGTGGCGACGAGCAATGCGGTCAACCTCACCGACGGTCTCGACGGGCTGGCCGGTGGGTCGGCCATCCTCGGCGCGACCGCGTTCACGGTGATGGGCTTCTGGGCCTTCCGTCATCCCGAGGTCTACGACGTCGACCATGCCCTCGACCTGGCCGTCGTGGCGGCGGCCATGGCCGGAGCAACCACCGGCTTCCTCTGGTGGAACGCCGCGCCGGCCAGGATCTTCATGGGTGACACCGGATCGCTGGCCCTCGGCACCGGCCTGGCGTGCCTGGCGCTCACGCTGAACGTCCAGATGCTGCTCCCCATCGTCGGCGGCATCTTCGTCATCGAGACCCTGTCGGTCATCGTCCAGGTGTTCACCTTCCGGGTGCTGGGCGGTCGCCGCCTGTTCCGGATGGCGCCGGTGCACCACCATTTCGAGCTGAGCGGGTGGCCCGAGACCACGGTGATCGTCCGGTTCTGGATCATCGGCGGGCTCCTGACTTCGGTGGCGCTCGGCCTGTTCTACGCCGACTTCGTCGCGACGGGGGCAGCCGATTGAGCTCGGGATCGGTCCTCGTCGTCGGCCTGGGCGTGGCCGGTCGGGCGGTCGCCCGCCAGCTCGCGAGGCGCGGCTGCACGGTCGTCGCGACCGACGACGCCGTGGATGCCGCCATGCGGCAGGAGGCCGACGCCCTGGGCATCGAGCTGCTGGCCTCGCCGCCTCGTGACGAGCTGGCCCGCATCGCCCGTTCGGTCACCGCCATCGTGCCCACGCCGGGCCTACCCCACCATCACCCGGTCTTCGCCGTCGCGCCCGAGGCGACACCGGTGATCTCGGAGTTCGACCTCGCCCGCCGCTGGGACGACCGTCCGACGCTGGCCATCACCGGCACCGACGGGAAGACGACGGTCACCGAGCTCGTCGTCGCCATGTTGGATGCGAGCGGCCGCCGTACCGTCGGCACCGGCAACACCGAGGTCCCGCTCGTCCAGGCCATCGACGATCCCACCATCGAGACGTTCGTCGTCGAGGCGTCGTCGTTCCGTCTCGACCACACCCGGCGCTTCGCCCCGAAGGTGGCGACCTGGCTGAACTTCGCTCCCGACCACCTCGACGTCCATGCGTCGCTGGCGGACTACGAGGCGGCGAAGGCGGCGATATGGCGGGACCAGGGACCACACGACGTGGCGGTCGTCAACCTCGACGACCCGGTCGTCGCGGCCCGTCGCCCGTCGGTCCCGACCGTCGTGACCTACGACACCGCGGGCGCCGGCGACTTCACGGTCGCCGGCTCGAGTCTGATCGCCGACGGACAGCCGCTGCTCGACGCGGGCGAGCTGTGGCGCGACCTGCCCCACGACCGCTCGAACGCCCTGGCCGCGGCGGCCACGGCGCTGCACGGCGGGGCCACCCTCGACGGGGTCCGGGCTGCGCTGCGCTCGTTCGTGGGCCCGCGTCACCGGGTCGAGCTGGTGGCCGAGGCCGACTCGGTGCGCTGGTTCGACGACTCCAAGGCAACCACCCCGCACGCCGTGCTGGCGGCGGTGCGCGGCTTCCGGTCGGTCGTGCTCGTCGCCGGCGGGAGGAACAAGGGCCTCGACCTGGCACCGCTCGGCGAGGTGATCGCCCACGTGAAGGCGGTGGTGGCGATCGGCGAGGCCGGCGGCGAGGTCGGTGCCGTGTTCGCCGGCCGTCGACCGGTCGTCGAGGCGTCGTCGATGATCGAGGCCGTCGACGCCGCGGCCGGGCTGGCCGGGCCGGGCGACGTCGTCCTGTTGTCGCCGGCGTGCGCCTCGTTCGACTGGTACCGGTCCTACGGCGAGCGGGGCGACGACTTCGCCGCGACCGTGCGCGCCCGCCTGGGGCAGACATGACGGCCACCCGTCGCCCCGAGGGCAGCCACCACCCGGCCCGGGCCCGACGCATCCCGCGGCCGGTGGGCCGGCGCAGCGGTACCTTCGTCGTGCTGCTGGTCGTGGTCGTCGCCCTCAACCTCATCGGGCTGGTCATGGTGCTGTCGGCGTCGTCGGTGACCTCGTTGGCCGACAACGGATCGAGCTGGTACCAGTTCCAGCGCCAGGCGATCTGGTTCGTGCTGGGGCTGGCCTCGATGCTCGTCGCCATGCGGATCGACTACCACGTGTGGCGGCGTTTCGCGGTCCCCGCGCTGCTGGCGGCCATCGCGATGTTGGTCGCCGTGCTCGTCCCGGGCATCGGCACGTCGAGCAACGGTGCGTCACGCTGGCTCGTCGCCGGGCCGCTGTCGGTGCAGCCGTCGGAGGTGGCCAAGCTGGCGCTCATCCTCTTCGCGGCCGACCTTCTCAGCCGGCGCGCCGATCGCGTCCGCGAGACCGCGCTCAGCCTGCGGCCGATCCTCGTCGTGCTCGTGGTGCTGTCGGTCCTGATCCTGCGGCAGCCGAACCTGGGCACGACGCTCGTCATCGCCGCCATCGCGTTCGTGATGCTGTTCGTCGCCGGCGTGCCGCTGCTCCCGTTGGCGGGCTGGGCCGGCGCCGCGACGGTCGCGGCGGTGATGCTGGCCATGGGGCAGGGCTACCGGCGCGATCGAATTCTGGCCTTCCTCGATCCGTGGGACGACCCGCTGAACACCGGCTACCAGACGATCCAGTCGCTGGTCGGCATCGCGTCGGGCGGCGTGTGGGGAGTCGGTCTCGGCGCCGGCCGGGCCAAGTGGGGCTTCCTGCCGTTCGCCCACACCGACTTCATCTTCGCCGTCATCGCCGAGGAGCTCGGCCTTATCGGCGCGGTCACGCTCGTCGCGCTCTTCGTCCTCCTCGGGGTGGTCGGTGTCCGCATCGCAGCCGAGGCCGGGGATGCCCTCGGCACCCTCCTCGCCGGTGGAATCACCGGATGGCTGGTGCTACAGGCCTTCGTCAACATCGGCGCCGTGATCGGCGCGCTGCCCATCACCGGCGTACCGCTGCCGTTCATGTCGGCCGGTGGCTCGTCCCTTGTGGTCAGCATGACCGCGGTCGGCATCATGTTGAACGTCGCCAGGCAGGCCCCGGTTCGATGACCCGCGCCTTCGCGATCATCGCGGGGGGCGGGACGGCCGGCCACGTCCACCCCGGGCTCGCCATCGCCGAAGCGCTCGTCGCGCGAGGTCATGGGCGCGACGAGATCCACTACGTCGGGAGCGAGCGCGGCATGGAGCGCGACCTGGTGCCCGAGGCCGGGTTCCCCCTGGTGCTGCTGCCCGGCCGCGGGATCCAGAGGCGCCTGACGCTCGAGAACGTCGGCAGTGCGTGGGGGCTGGGGCGCGCCCTGGTCCGGTCGATGGGCATCGTCGGCCGGCTCCGCCCCCGGGTGGTGGTGTCGCTGGGCGGCTATGCGAGCGTCCCGTGCGCGGTCGCAGCCGGTCTCCGGCGGGTGCCGGTGGTCGTCGCCGAGCAGAACGCGGTGCCCGGCGCAGCCAACCGGCTCGTCGCTCGGTGGGCCAAGGCGTCGGCGATCTCGTTCCCC
>JBFJYB010000121.1:0-7408 GCA_041622835.1 Acidimicrobiales bacterium
CCGCTGCCATGGGTTGCAAAGCCAGATCGTCGAGAGAATCGTTTGCCATGGAGTACCTCTTCCATCAGTGATCGAGACGCGTGCCTCGATCGCGCCGAATTCCGGCCTTTAGACCACATGGCTGGCCCCACCAAAGAGATCAATACCGTTCGACGAAGCCTTGCCCCACCGGTACGGCTTCGATCACGGGAGGTGACGCCGCCGAACGCGCACCTGATGCCGGAACAGCGGTTCGTGGTGCTCTATTCGCCCAGGTCACGCCCTCACCGCGGACACCTCGCCGCAGTGCGGGTTCTCCTCTCTCGCCCCGCCGTTCGATGGAGTTCCTTGACCGTCGCCCGAGACGTGCCTACGCCCCGCCTTTCACTATCATTTATTGTCTCATGTCACTATCACTTCGACCACATTATGTCAAGAGGCTCGTAGTATCAGAGCCACGATTTGTGCCGACCCAGAGGGTCAGCCGGGCGGGCCGTGGCGGCAGTCGGCGAACTCGTAGCGCCAGACCGGTTGTTCGGGGGCGTAGGCGACCCAGACGCCGCCGGTGTCGTCGGAGTCGAGGACGCCGATGATGGCGTCGGCGATGTGCTCCGGCGGGGCGAAGTCGCGGGCCATGGCGCGGTAGTCGGGGGGCACGAGCGGCGTGTCGACCCCGCCCGGGCAGACCGCGTTGATGGACACGCCGCGAGCGGCCAGCGCCGGGCCCATGCTGCGCACGAAGCCGATGACCGCGTGCTTGGACATGGCGTAGGTCGGGTCGGGTGGCTGGGCCATCAAACCCGCCACCGACGCAGTGACGACGATGCTCCCTCGGCCGCGCGCCTCCAGGTGGGGGAGCGCCGCCAGAACACCGAATACGACCCCGTCGATGTTGACCGACACGAGCTGCCGGTAGCGCCGGCGCATCCAGTCGATCGGGTCGTCGTCCATGGCGACGCCACGCGGCCGGGTCATCACCCCGGCATTCAGGCACACGGCGTCGAGCCCGCCGTGGCGGTCCACGACCGAGGCCAGGGCCTCCTCCCACTCGTCGGCGTCGGCCACGTCGAGCCGCACCGGGTCCGCGCCCGATCCAGCGGCCAGGCCGGCGAGCCCACCCTCGTCGACGTCGGCCGCGACGACCGTCGCCCCCTCGTCGGCCAACCGTCGCACCAGCGCGGCCCCCACCCCCGAGGCACCGCCCGTCACCACCACCACCTTGCCGGTCCGATCACCCATGCCGGCAAGGTAGTCGGGCGGACCTACCCTGACCGGCAGTGTCCGACAGCTCGCAGGGCCCCGGTTGGTGGGTCGCGTCCGATGGCGTCTGGTACCCGCCCGAGCAGCACCCCGACTACCGGGGTGAACCGGCGACCCCCGAGCCGGCACCCCCCGCGGACGATCGGCCCGAGCGCAGGAGCCCGGTGCGGTGGATCGTCGGCGGCGCGCTGGCGATCGTGGTGGTCGCGGCGGCCGTCGCCGTCCCGCTGGCGCTGCTCGGCGACGACGCGACGCCGGTCACCGAGGCCGACGTCGACCTGCGGCTGCTGTCGGTGTCGGAAGGCGACCGGTTCTACAGCGCGCTCGCCGCTGCGGGCGACGAGCTGGTGATCGTCGGCTACGAGGACCTCGAGACCCAGGTCGCGACCGTGTGGTCGACCGCCGACGGCGGGCAGACGATCGAGGCCATTGGACAGATCGGCGTCGTCGGCGAGGCCTATCCCTACCAGGTGATCGAGACCGAGTCGGGGCTCCTCGCCGTCGGCGAGCTGTTCTACGCCGAGGCCAGACAGGCCGATCCGTTGGTGCTCGAATCGGAAGCGGGCGACGAGTGGCGCATCGTGGCCAACCCGAACCTGCTGGGCGGAGACGGCTACGAGTACTTCGTCGACGTCACCCCGACCGGCGACGGCGGCTACGTGGCGGTTCGACACCGTCTGGGGGACGACGACCGGCGGTTCACGACCCTCTGGGGGTCGACCGACACCCGGGTCTGGGCGCCCAACGGCTTCACCGGAATCGACGAGGATGCCGTTGTCTGGGGCATCACGCGATTCGAGGACGGCTTCGTCGCGGTCGGCACCGACGGCGTCGACCAACCCCGGGTGTGGCTGTCGGGCGACCGGCGGACCTGGACCCAGGTGGCGGTGGCCGGCCCCCTCGTCGCGCCCCAGGGTGCCGAGCTGCTCGACGTCGTCGCGGTCGACGGCGGCCTGGTCGCGGTCGGTCGGGCCGAGTTGGACGGCGCCGGCGAACCGATGGTGCTGGTGTCGGACGACGCGCTCACGTGGACCCGCCCCGAGCTCCGCGGCCACGAGGCCACGCCGGCCGACGAGGTGCTGCTCACCGTCGTGGACACCCCCGACGGCCTACGGGCTCTCGGCCAGATCGACGACCAGTGGGCCATCTGGGCCGTCGACCTCGGCTGACGGCCGCTGCTCGGCCGCTACTCGCCGCGCGGCTCCTTGGGTAGGCCGAGCACCCGCTCGCCGAGGATGTTGCGCAGGATCTGGGTCGTGCCGCCCATGATCGTGTAGCCGGGCGCGTAGCAGATGTTGCGCGACACCCGGTTCCAGAGCATGGCGTCGGGCCCGGCCACCCGGCCGCAGAACTGGGCGATGCGGATCTCGAGCTCGGTGCAGATCGTCTTGGTGGCGGCCGAGTATCCGGCCGGAGCCTGGCCCAGCGCCTCGCGCAGCACCATCAGGCGACCGACCCGGTAGCCGGACTCGATGGCGGCGATCTCCTGCCGCAGGCGAGCGTCGGACGTGTCGGCCTCGACCAGGGCCTCGTCGTAGAGCGCCCGGTTGCTGAGCAGCCGGTCGATCCCGCCCCGCTCGTGCTCCATCTGGCGCATGATCTGCCGGAAGCTGCCGTTGAGCTCGCCGACCAGGTTCTCGGCCGGCACCCGCACGCCCTCCAGGTAGACCTCGCAGAAGTGGCGGTTGCCGGTCATGTCCTCGATGGGCGCGACGGTGATGCCCGGCGAGCGCATGTCGACGAGGAGCTCCGACAGGCCCTTGTGGGGCGGGGCGTCGGGGTCGGTCCGGGCGACGAGGTAGCACCAGTCGGAGGTGGCGGCGCCGCTGGTCCAGATCTTCTGGCCGTCGACGACCCACTCGTCGCCGTCGCGCACCGCCCGGGTGCGGATCGACGCCACGTCGGACCCGGCGTCGGGCTCGCTCATCCCGATGCACCAGTGAGAGGTCCCGGCGACGATGCTCGGCAGGTGGGCGGCGCGTTGCTCGGGCGTCCCGTACTGGAGGAGGGTCGGCCCGATCTGGCGGTCGGCGAACCACGACGTGGCGATCGGCGCGCCCGCTGCGATCAGCGCCTCGAAGACCACGAACCGCTCCAGCACGCTGCGACCGCCGCCGCCGTGCTCGACGGGCCACGTCATCCCCAGCCACCCGCGGGCCGCCAGCTCGGCGGCGACCGCCGGCGAGTCGCCGATCAACCACCCGTCCTCGCGGATGTCCTGGGTGGCGGCCGCGCTCTCGCCAACGGCTCGGGCCTCGGCGGCCAGCTCGCGCAGGTCGTCGCTCAGCCGGAAGTCCACGGCCCAGTCTTAGCCGCCCACCGGGCCGAAACCCGAGTCGGCGCCCAGTGTCGGCTCGGACGTCTCGCACCACCGCCGCAGCAGCTCCCACGAGTAGATCCCGGTCGAGTGGCCGTCGTTCCAGGTGATCCCGAGCCCCCACGCGCCCACGAGCTGGGCGTCGCGGATGGAGAGCGGTTTGGGGCTGGTCGGTTTGGGCCACGGGAGCCGATCCTGGTCGCGATCGGTGCGGCAGGTGGCGCACGGGCAGTTGACCCGCAGCTCGGCCAGGTCGAAGCGGCACTCGGTGCCGTCGACGAACACGAGAGTGAGTCCGTGCTCGCGGTCGACCGTCACGTCGGCGACCGCCGCCTCCTTGTCCATCGCCCAATGGTCCCACGAACCGGTCGAGCGGCCCCGACGCTACGGTCTCGATGCCATGAGGGTGACGATCCGCGAGGCACAGAGCCACGAGCACGACGACGTCGGGCGGATCACCCACGACGCCTACGTCGAGGTGTTCGGTACCGACGACCTGGGCGACTACGGCGACGAGCTCCGCGACGTCGAGGGTCGGGCCCGCCATGCGACCATCCTCGTGGCCGAGGTCGACGGCCGGATCGTCGGCGGTGTGACCTACGTCGACGACCCCACCTCGCCGGTCGCCGAGTGGCCCGATCGTGATGCCGCCGGGTTCCGGATGCTGGCGGTCGACCCGGCCTCGCAGGGAACGGGCGCCGGTCGGGCGCTGACCCACGCCTGCCTCGACCGGGCCCGGGCCCAGGGCAAGGCGGCGGTGATCCTGCACACGACGAAGTACATGGAGCGGGCCCGGCAGATGTACGAGAGGCTGGGCTTCGCCCGGTACCCGGCGCTCGACATCCGCTACGGCTCGGTCGACGTGCTCGCGTACCGGCTCGAGCTCGACGGGAACCCGCCAGGAGACGAGAGGGGATCGACGTGATGAGAGCGGTGGTGCTGGAGGAGAAGGGCGGGCCCGAGGTCTTGCGGGTGCGCGACGTCGAGCCGCCGTCGCCGGGCCCCGACGAGGTGCTGGTCGAGGTGCGGGCCACTGCGCTCAACCGCGCCGACCTGTTGCAGCGCATGGGCTTCTACCCGGGGCCGCCGATGGCCCACGAGATACCCGGCCTCGAGTTCGCCGGCACGGTCGCGGCGGCCGGCGAGCGGGTGGAGTCGCATCGGGTCGGCGACGAGGTGATGGGCATCGTCGGCGGAGGGGCCTACGCCGAGCAGCTCGTGATCCACGAGCGGCAGACGCTGCCGATCCCGGCCGCGGTCGGGCTCGACGACGCGGCCGCCGTGCCCGAGGTGTTCATGACCGCGTTCGACGCTCTGGTCGTCCAGGCCGGCCTCACGTCGGGCCGAACCGCGCTGGTGCACGCCGGCGCGTCGGGGGTCGGCACCGCCGCCATCCAGATCGCCAAGGCGATCGGAGCCCGCATCGTCGTCACCGCGTCCACCGGGAAGGTTCAGGCCTGCCGCGACCTCGGCGCCGACCTGGCAGTCGACTACCGCAACGAGGACTTCGTCGAGGCAGTGGCCGATCACACTGCCGGGGCCGGCGTCGACGTCGTGCTCGACGTGGTCGGAGGCGCATACCTCGACCGCAACCTCGACTGCCTGGCGGTGACCGGGACGATCATGCAGGTGGGCGTCATGGACCCGGCGCCGGTGACCTTCCCGCTGGCCAAGATGCTGGGCAAGCGGGCCAAGCTCATCGGCACGGTCCTGCGGGCCCGCCCGCTCGAGGAGAAGATCGCCCTCACCCGCCGCTTCGCGGCCGAGATGCTGCCGCTGTTCGCCACCGACGAGCTGCGACCGATCATCGACTCGCGGTTCCCGCTCGACCAGATCGCCGACGCCCACCGCCACATGGAGGCCAACGCCAACGTCGGCAAGATCGTGATCGACGTCGGCGGTTAGCGTGGGGCCATGACCGACACCGTCGACGCCGGTCCGGGCCTGGACCAGCTGATCCACCGCGACCAGGCCGCCATCCGCTGCCCGTACCCGATCTTCGCCGAGCTGCGGTCGGAGCGGCCGGTGCACTTCAGCGACGAGCTGGGAGCGTGGGTCGTGACCCGATACGACGACGTGTTGGCGGTGCTGCACGACACCGATCGCTTCTCGTCGCGCATGCCCACCGGGCCGCAACGGGTCGACAGCATCCTGGCCGAGACGATGGCGACGCTGTCCCAGGATCCCGACATGGCCGACATCTTCGCGTCGGTGATGGATCAGCGGAACATGGCCACGGTGCTCCTGAACGCCGACCCGCCCGACCACGTCCGCCAGCGCAAGCTGGTCAACGGCGCCTTCCGGCCGAGCCGGATGAAGGCCATGGAGCCGACCATCGACGAGGTCACGATGCGGCTGCTCGACCGGTTCGTGGCTCGCGGCGAGGTCGAGCTCGTCTCCGAGTTCGCGGTCGGGTTGCCGATGACGATCATCGCCTACGCCCTCGGTGTGGCCGACGACGACCTGGCCACCTTCAAGCGCTGGTCGGACGACCTGGTCATGCCGGTCGGCAACCACTCGCCCACCCTCGAGCAGTCCCGGGCCTACCTGGTGTCGGCCAAGGAGTTCTCCGACTTCTTCCGACAGGTCCTGGCCGATCGACGGGAGGACCCCAAGGCCGATCTGATCAGCGACGTGGCCAACGCCGAGCTCGACGGCGAGCACCTGTCGGAGGCCGAGATGCTGTCGATGCTCCAGCAGTTCCTGGTCGCGGGGAACGAGACCACGACGAAGCTGTTGACCAACATCGCCCACCACCTCGCCATCGACCCCGACATGCAGGAGCGGGTCAGGGCCGACCGGACCCTCGTCGAGGGGCTGGTCGAGGAGGCGCTGCGCTACGAGGCGCCGGTCGGTGGGCTGTTCCGCCAAGCCACCGAGGCGGTCGAGCTGGGCGGGGTGACCATCGCCGAGGGCGACCACGTCTGGGTCGTGTACGCGTCGGCCAACCGCGACGACGAGAGGTTCCCCGAGGCCGACCGGTTCGACGTCTGCCGCGAGAACGTGCGGGACCACGTGGCGTTCGGGCACGGCGAGCACTTCTGCATCGGCGCCGCCCTGGCCCGGGCCGAGGCCCGCATCGCGGTCAACCGGATCCTCGACCGGATGGGCGACATCCGCCTGGCCGAGGGCAAGAACGACTTCGCCTTCGAGGACACCTTCGTCCTGCGGGGCCTGAAGCAGCTCTACCTGGAGTTCACGCCGCTCGCGGGCTGATCACCCGGGCGGGGGCAGCGCGAAGACCGAGAGCGATCCGGAGTTCTCGCCCAGCTCGGTGTCGTCGCGTTGTGCGCCGATGATGGCCTGGTCGCCGGCCACGATCACCGACGCGCCGAAGTGATCGTCCTCGCCGGGGTCGGGGGACACGATGGTGAACTCGAAGGCCCAGCCGCCGGACTCGTCGCGTGCGTAGCCGTGCACCGCGCCGCTGTCGACCGGGCCGGCGTGGTCGGCGAACTCGTCGCCGATGAGCACCCGGCTGCCCGCCAGGGCGGCCGACACCCCGAACTGGCTCCCCTCCTGCGGCTCGGGGGCGGTGAGGCGGGCGCGCTGTTCCCAGCCGCCGGCCGACGAGGTGTAGACGTAGGCGGCACCGGCATCGGTGACCCCGTCGACGTCCTCGAACGGCGCGGTCGCGATCATGGTGTCGCCATCCAACTCGACGCGCCATCCGAGCTGGTCGCCCTCGGCGCCGGGGTCCAGGGTGATCAGGTCGGTCTCGGTCCACGCCGAACCGTTGCGGGCGAACACGTACACCGCACCCGCGTCGGATCCGCCCGACGTGTCGCGCGAGCGCGCGCCGACGGCGAGCGTGTCGCCCGAGATCGCGACCGACGCACCGAAGCGGTCGCG
>JBFJYB010000122.1:0-7397 GCA_041622835.1 Acidimicrobiales bacterium
ACCCACTTCGAGATCGACGGGGTCATCGACCCCGCCGAGACCCGCGACTGGATCATCGCCGGTCTGCGGGCTGCGCCGATGCCGCCCCGTCGGACCGGCAAGAAGCGGCCCCTCGTCGACACCTGGTGACCGGCTCGTCGGTATGGGGCACGAACCCGGGACGCCGTCTGCGTCCACCCGGCAGTCGCAGGCGGGGCAGTTCCACCGCCACGCCCCGGTAGTGTCCCAGCCCCCCGGCGACCTAGCCTTGATCCGTCATGCCCACCGCGGCCCAGCTGCCCTACTGCCCGAACTGCGAGAAGACGGTCTCGGTCCGATCGACGACGACATGCCGGATCTGCGGTCATCCCCTCGCTCCGCCGGGCGAGCGCACCGAGCCCGAGATCAGCGAGCCGGAACCGGCGGTCGAGCCGCCGGGGCCCGAGCCGGTACCAGCGGTCGAGCCGCCGGCATTCGCGTCGGGACCCGGCCCGGCGGCGGCGTTCGCGTCGGGACCGAGTCTCGGCGTCTCCGGTCACCGCAGCGCCAGCCGTGGCGACAACGCGCTGAACGGGGTCGTGGCCGCCGTGTTCGTCGGGTTCCTCGCCGTCGCCGGATGGCTGTTCTTCCTCCGCGACGACGACGGCGCCGAGCAGTCGACCGCCGCCCGCACGGCGGGCGGGGACACCGCCGCCGGAGGCGTGGCGGCCGGGGGCGGCGCTCCGGCCGCCGGCAGCGGCCAGCTCGGCGCCGAGCAGGGAACGCCGTTGCCGTACCCGGGCGCCTGGACCTACGAGGCGCCCGACGGGGTGACAGCCCGCTTCGAGATCCGGCCCACGCAGGGCGGAGCGCGGATGGGCATCGTCGTGGTCACCACCAGCGACGCGTGCCCGGGGCGCCACACCCTGGCCATGGTGCCCGGGAGCGAGACGCGCCCGGCGACCTCCGGCAGCGCCAGCCGGGTGTTCTGCGCACCGGGCGGCCACGAGCCCGCCCTGCCCCTCCGCCTCGACTTCGTCTGCGACGCACGATGCGTCGTGACCGAGACCGGCTCCGGGGTGACGTGGGAGCGGGCCGGCCAGCTCATGACCCCCCTGACCGAGGTGCTCGACTGCCCGGGTGCGCTGAACCGCTGCCCGTGGAACGCCGGCCCGGCGGTGATCGGCGACCTTCGCCGCAACGGCGAGATCGTCCTGTCGTGAGCCCGCCCGCCCGGAGCCCGAGGACCCCATGACCCCGACCGACACCCTGATCGAGACCCCGGAGTCGCCGCCGCGCGTTCGCGGCCGCCTCGACTGGCGGCTCGTCACCTCGCTGGTTCTCCTGGCCGGGCTCGGCGCCGCCTTCTGGCTCACCTCCCGCTATCCGGCGCTCAGCGAGAAGGCGCTGATCGCAGGGGAGGTCGAGGCCGCCGGACGGGTGGGCTTCGACACCGTGGTGACCGTCAGCCCCGGCGACCCGCTGGTGTGGCGAGTGCTCGGCAACGCGGTCAACTGGTTGTGGGTCAACCGCCAGGGCATGGCCTTCGGCATCGCCTTCGGTGCCGTCATGCTCACCGTGCTGTCGCTGGTGAAGCGCCGCTCGTTCCGGTCGGCCACCGCCAACACCGCCCTCGGCGTCGTCATCGGCGCGCCCCTTGGCGTGTGCGTGAACTGCGCCGCCCCCATCAGCCACGCCATGCGCCGGGGTGGGGCCCGGGCCGAGACCGCCCTGGCGGCCATGTTCTCCTCGCCCACCTACAACGTGGTGGTCGTCTCCATCGCCCTGTCGCTGCTGCCCGGGTACATGGTCGTCATGAAGCTCGGGCTCACCATGGTCTTCATCCTGTTGGCCGTGCCCCGGCTCGCCCGGCAGGTGCCGGCGACCTCGCCGGCGCCGCCCACCTCGAGGCTGGCCCGCCGGCTGTGGGGCGAGCCGCTGGGCGAGAACTTCGACGTCGGCACGCCGACCGACGACGACGCTTCCGCCGGTCACCACGGCGTGGGCCGGTCGGTGGCATGGGTGGCGGCGGCGACGGTGCGGAACCTGTGGGAGGTGGCCCGGATCGCAGTGCCGCTGATGCTGCTGGCCGCCTTCGTGGGCTCGTTCATCGTCACCGTCCTGCCCTTCGACGAGATGATCGAGTACCTGCCCAGCGAGCGGGTGATCTCCATCGTTGCCGCCCTGGTGCTGGTGTCGATCGTGGGGCTGATCCTGCCCATGCCCATCGCCTTCGACGTTGTGCTGGCCGGGTCGCTGTGGGCGGCCGGGCTCCCGCCCCGGTACGTGATGGCCCTGTTCTTCACGCTGGGGATCTACAGCATCTACTCGGCCTTGATCGTCGGCGCGGTGTTCTCCCGGCAGGTGGCGTGGCTGCTGGCGGTGGTGCTGCTGGGCTTCGGCGTGCTGGCCGGCTTCGCGGCCGAGGCCTACCTCGACTGGCGCGACTCGCGCGAGTCGGCCGACGTCGAGGCGTTGCTCGAGGACCTGACGGCGGCCGGCACGACCGTGCCGACCAACGCGCCGGCGACGCCGGCGACGCAGGTCTTGGCCGATCTCGAGGCGGGCCGGCTCGCGTTCGCGCCGGTCACCGTCGACGTCTCCGGCGACCGGGACATGGCGACGGTGAGCGGGGTCGCTCTCGCCGCCCCGGTCCAGGGGAGCGGCGCCTTCGTGCGGGTGCCCGGCACCGAGGTGGGCCTCGACGACCGGCCCCGCGCCCACCTGGCCTACAACCTGGCGGCGCCCTTCGGCGCCTTCGGAGCGGTCGCGGCCGGTGACGTTCACGGCGACGGCTGGGACGACCTGCTGGTCACCAGCGACTTCGGCACGACCCTGTACGCCAACCGGGGCGGGTCGTTCGTGGCCCAGGAGGTGGCCGCCGGGGCCCTGATGCGCGACTTCGCGGCGGTGGCGGCGCTGATCGACCTCGACGGCGACGGCCAGCTCGACGTCTTCTCCAGCTACGCCGACGGCACCAACCTGGCCGTCCTCAACGCCGGCGGCGAGTTCGCCGCCGATGCGGTGGTCGAGCTGCCGGGCCATCCGCAGGAGGGGGCCTTCATCCGGTCGCTGGCCGCGGCCGACTTCGACCGCAACGGCCGGCTCGACGTGGTGGCCGGTTGGTGGTCGAAGCACGAGGGCAACGCGGTCAACCACCTCTGGTACCAGGACGCCGACGGCGGCTTCGAGGTCGTCGAGCTGACCGGGCATCCGGGCCAGACCCTGAGCCTGCTGGCCATGGACGTCACCGAGGACGGCTGGCCCGACCTGATGGTGGGCAACGACTTCGCCGAGCCCGACCTGGTGTACCGCAACGACGGCAGCGGCGCCCTGGTCGAGGTCCCCACCGCCGAGGGGCTGCTCCCGCACTCCACCACCACCACCATGTCGCTGACCCCCGGCGACATCGACGGCGACATGGACCTCGACGTCTACGTGGCCCAGATCAGCACCGGCCGGGGCAACGCCGACCGGTCCCGGCTGCTCCAGGACGCCAGCACGGACTGGTGCGCCCAGTACGCCGACCAGGCGGTGTGGCAGCGGTGCGTGACCGTCGTCGACGCCGGTCGGGCCGCGGCGCTGGCCCAGCGCGAGCGGTCGCTGGCCCGCTGCGACGACGTCGCCACCGAAGGTGCCGAGGCCTGCCTGGTGAACGCCATCATCCGCTCCCGGAGCGGCCAGTCCCGCGAGGTGTGCACGCCCCTCGATCCCGGCTTCCCGGAGCTGGCCGGGCTGTGCCGTTCGCACAGCATCGGCCTCCAGCGGTCGAGCGACGACGACGGCACCAGTCCGTCGAACTACGAGCCCGCCCCCGACGACCTGCCCAGCATCCTGGGCCGCAACGTGTTGTTGAGCTTCCGGGCCGGCGCCTTCGACGACGTGGCCGAGTCTCGGGGTCTCGACGTCGCCGGGTGGGTGTGGGACACGTCGTTCCTCGACGCCGACCACGACCGCGACCTCGACCTGGCCGTGCTGAACGGGTCGCCGCTGGGCAACGCGGCCTGGCAGTCGAACATGTTCTTCGTCAACGAGGCCGGCAGCTTCGTCGACGCCACCGGCGAGCTCGGCTTCGTCGATTACGCGGTGTCCACCGGTTCGGCCTTGCTCGACGTCGACAACGACGGCGACCTCGACGTGGTCACCATGCCCAACGACGGCCCGCCCGTGCTGCAGCGCAACGAGCTCGCCGCCGGATCGTCGCTGCTGATCGAGCTGCTTCCCCCCGAGGAGGCGGTGGTGGCCGGCACCCGCGTGCTGGTGGAGACCCCCGACGGCGAGACCCTGCTGCGCGAGGTGGTGGTCGGGGGCGGCTACCTCGGGTTCGACTCGCCGGTCGTGCACGTGGGGCTGGGCGAGACGTCGGGGCCGGTGGTGGCCCGCGTCGAGTGGACCGACGGCACCGAGACCGTGGTTGCCGGCCTCCAGCCGGGACACCGATACCGGATCGTGGCGCGATGAGCGACCGCCGCTACCTCACCCACGGGCTGATCCTCGACAGCGAGCTCGAGCTCCCGGAGCTGCGGGCCGCCCCACCCGAGCTCGATCGGGTCGACGCCATGGTGCGGGTCGGCCGGGTCGCCGAGCCGCGCGCCGACGCCGTTGATGGCGGGTCGTGGCGCGTCGCCGACGGGTCGGTCCACCTGGCCGTGCCCGACGTGGCCGACTACGAGGTCCGCCGCGACTCGGTGGTGGTCGAGCCCCACGCCGGGGCCCCGGCCGAGGTGATCGCCCTGTACCTGCTCGGCACCTGCCTCGGGTCGCTCCTGTACCTGCGGGGCGTGATGCCCGTGCACGCCGGGGCGGTCGAGGTGGACGGGGGCTGCGTGTGCGTGGCCGGAGCCTCGGGCGCCGGCAAGTCGACGGTGCTGGCGGCCCTGGTGGCCCGGGGCCGCCGCATGCTCAGCGACGACGTGGTGGCTGTGAGCGGCGAGGCCGAGCTGATCGCCGAGCCCGGCTACCCGTCGGTGAAGCTGTGGCAGGACGCCATCGATGGCCTGGGCCTGACCGCCGACCCGCGCCGGCGGGTCACGCCCGACCACGCCAAGTACCGGGTCGACGCCGACCTCTGTCCCGAGCCCCGCCCGGTGCGCGGCGTGATCGTCCTGCGAGCGGCCGGCGCCGGCCACGACGTCGTGGTCACCTCCCCATCCCGGCTGCGGGCGGTGCGGCAGATCCACCGTCAGATGTACCGGCCGCAGCTCGGCCAGGCGCTGGGCCGGGCCGACGAGCAGTTCCGCACCGCGGTGGGCCTGGTCGAGCAGTCCCGCGTCCGGGTCGTGACCCGGCCCGACGGCGCCGACACCATCGATGCCGTCGTCGACGCGGTCGAGCAGCTGTGCGCCCGGCTCGACGAGTCGGCTCAGACGAGCAGCTCGCCGGTCTCGGCGTCGAGGTAGCCCAGGCGGGTCATGGTGGCGGAGTGGCATTCGACGATCGAGTGGGCCCCGTCCTCGCCCAGCTCGTCGCGCCACGCGCCTACCTCGCCCCGGCGGAAGAACCGCTCGGACCCGGGTGCCTTCTCCCGGAAGCCGCCCTCCCGCTCGCGGTCGACCAGCCGGTCGAACTCGGTGGCAGCGACCGCGGCGGCCACCTCGTCGGCCGTGTGGTCGAGCCCGATGGCCTGGGTGGCGGCCAGCACGTGCTCCTGCGGGGCGGCGACCAGGTCCTCGTAGCGGACGGTGTGGACCGTGAAGGGCGGGTCGACGGTCCAGCTGTCGACGTGGTCGCTCCAGCTCCCGGTGGGCTGAGGGATCTGTCGGCCGATCCGGCGCCGGGGCCTGGCCATCAGCATCTCGGGGTTGTTGATCCGCAGCGCCATCTGGTCGGGCGTGACCCCGCTGTGGTGGGCGTAGGACACGCAGACGTCGAGGGGGTTGCGCACCAGGTACAGGGCGGCCCGGGTCACGTCGGCGGGGACGGCCGGCATCCGGTAGCGCTCGGTGCCGAGGGCGTCGTGGGTCTTCACGTACACGTGGTCGCCGTCGATCTCGGTGGCCCAGTCGCGGATGAACAGCGGTCGGAGGCGGAGCAGCTCGTCGTCGGTGAGCTCGGTCGGGTTGACGCCGAGGGCGGTCTCGACGATGGGCCAGCCCACGAGCATCGAGCCCACGAGCCCGTTGACGTCGGGTGTCTCGCCGTCGCCCCGGGCCAGCGCGGTCAGGATGGCCCGGAACCAGGTGTTGCCCGACTTCGGGTACGACGCCAGCCAGATCACCTCGGCCACGGTCAGCCGATCCACTCGGTGACGGTCTTCTCGGCCAGGTCGGCCACCGTGTCGAGGTGGTCGCCGTGGGCGGGCCGGTCGATGCGCGCCATCGGCACCTGGCTCGCCAGGCGGGTCAGCCGGTCGAAGTGGTCACGCCGCAGGCCGAGGGGCCGAAGGGCCCGGTGGCGGAAGGTGTGGCGGTGGGCCACCGCGAACTTGGCCGCCGCCTCGACCGGTGTGGCTTCGGGTTCGGGCTGTTGGGTGGTGCCCAGCACGATCAGTCCGGCCACCGGCACCGGTTGGGCACCGGCCGGCTCGGCCGGGACGAGTCGCTTGGCTATGCCCGGTCGCACCGGCTCGAGCTCGGCGGGGTCGAGCCCGAGGTGGACCAGCACGTCGGGCCAGAGCCGCTGCACGATCCCGCCGGGATGGGCGCAGGCGGTCCCGCCGGCGTCGGTGACCACGACCAGGTCGTCGCTGAGGAAGCCGTGGCCTCGGGCGGTGAGCTGGGCGGCCAGGGTCGACCGGCCTCCGCCGGCGTGGGCCAGCACCAGCACCGCCCGGCCGTCCCGCTCGACGGCGGCGGCCTCGAGCACGAGCTGGTCGCGGGCCACCAGCGCGAAGCCGATGGCGGTGTTGGTCAGGAACGCCGTCGCGCCGTCCTCGTCGGCGTGGTGAGCCGGGGCGAGGACGATCCGGTCGGGGTCGACGCGGTACCGGCTGACGCCCGGGACGTCGATCCACGTGGTGTCGTCGAGCACGCGGCACAGCGCCCCGGCCGAGGCCGCCTCTCCGGGGGCCGGCTCGACCGTGCCGCGCTCGATGGTCAGGTCGGGACGGCCCGGCCCGGTCGCGTAGGGGAGCGCCGTCTCCGCGGCGATGGTCAGGCCGTGGGCCCGGTAGCTCGGCACGGGAGGCATCGTAGGTGTGCCGGTGCGGAGCGGGGCACTACCCTGTCCGCCTCATGGCCGCGCCCGACGACCTCCCAGCCGACGACGCCGCCGACGACCCGGTCGACGATGACCTGCCCGAGCTCGACCCGGCGACGATGGTGGCTCGCTCCGACGAGCAGGTCTCGGCCGAGCTCGACGGCGAGGTAGTGCTGATGAACACGGTGACCGGCGACTACTTCACCATGAACGACGTGGCCAGCCACATCTGGTCGTTGCTCGAGGAGCCCCGCTCGGTCGCCGACGTCTTCGCCGAGGTCGAGGCCGGGTACGAGATGCCC
>JBFJYB010000123.1:0-7384 GCA_041622835.1 Acidimicrobiales bacterium
CCGCTCAAGAACACGCTCGACTGGCTGTCGAGGCCGGCCTTCGCCTCGCCGTTGCGTGACAAGCCGGTGACCTCGTTCGGCGCCACCCCGGGACCCGGCAACCCGGGCCGGGCCCTCGCGCAGGTCAACGCGTACTACGCGGCCGTCGCAGCTGCCGCGCTCCCCTGGCCGACCCTGGCGGTCGGTCGCGTGGGTGAGGTCCTCGACGACACCGGCGCGCTCGACGCGAAGATCGCCCGTCGCCTCAGCGCCCAGCTCGAGGCGTTCGTCCACTGGATCGACGCCGTGGCCACCTACCGGGAGGCCCGCTCGACGGCCTGAACGCCTCCTCGGAGACCTCGTGGAATCTGCCGGTCGTCGGGGCAGACTTGCGGCCGTGGATGAGGTGTCCGAGACCAAGCTGCCGGGGGTCGGGGTACGCCACGAGTTCACCACCGACGACGGGCGCGAGGTCGGCGTCCTGGTGCATCACGACGGTCGGCGCGAGATCCTGATCTACGACACCGACGACCCCGACGCCTGCACGTCGCTCGTCAGCCTGTCGGCATCCGACAGCCGGACCATGAGCGAGCTGCTCGGGGCGAGCCAGGTGGCCGAGACCGTCGCCGCGGTGCAGCAGGACATCGAGGGCCTGTCCATCGAGTGGATCGACCTGGGCGCCAGCTCGCCGGTGGCCGGCACCTCGATCGGCGAGGGCCGCTACCGGACCCGTACCGGCGCATCGATCGTCGCCGTGATCCGGCAGAGCGAGTCGGTTCCGGCTCCCGGTCCCGACTTCTCGTTCCAACCGGGCGACGTGGTGGTGGCGGTCGGCACCGCGGAAGGGCTCGCCGCGCTGCGCTCCTTGTTCCTTCCCTGAGCCGATGCTGTTCGCCGCCGGGAGCCCCGACGCGGCGCTCGCCTTCATCGAGATCGGTGCCGTCGCCCTCGGCTTGGCGGTGCTGGCTCGCCTCGCCGGCCGACTGGCCATCTCGGCGGTCCCGCTCTACCTGATAGCCGGTCTGGCGCTGGGCGAGGGCGGCATCGCTCAGCTCGACGTGAGCGAGTCGTTCATCTCCCTCACCGCCGAGATCGGCGTGCTGCTCCTGTTGTTCACCCTCGGGCTGGAGTACTCCGAGGACGAGCTGCAGGAGGGGCTGCGCACCGGCGTGCGTCCCGGGCTCGTCGACATGACCCTCAACGCCCTCCCCGGGTTCGCGCTGGGTCTGCTGCTGGGGTGGGACGTGCTGGCGGCGGTACTGCTCGGCGGGGTGACGTGGATCTCGTCTTCGGGGGTCGTGTCCAAGATCCTGGCCGACCTGGGCCGGGTCGGGTTCCGCGAGACGCCGGCCATCCTCAACCTGCTCGTGATCGAGGATCTGGCCATGGCCGTCTACCTTCCCGTGGTGGCGGCGCTCATCGTCGGTGGCACCCTCGCCGAGACGACCGTGACCGTCACCATCGCGGTCGCGGCCGTCGGGGTGATCCTGTTCGCCGCGCTCCGCCTCGGTCGGCAGTTCAGCACCCTGCTCAGCGGCGGCTCCGACGAGGCGTTCCTGCTGGCGGTGTTCGGCATCACGCTGCTCGTTGCCGGCCTGGCCCAGGAGCTCGAGGTGTCCGGTGCCGTCGGGGCCTTCCTGGTGGGGCTGGCGCTCTCGGGCGCGGCCGAGGAGAGGGCCGCGGCGCTGATCTCTCCCCTGCGCGACCTGTTCGCCGCCACGTTCTTCCTGTTCTTCTCGTTCCAGATCGATCCCGCCGACCTCGTCGATGCGGCCGGACCTGCCCTCGGGCTGGTCGTGGTGACCGCGCTCGCCAAGGTGGCCACGGGCTGGTACGCCGCCATGCGTGTCGGAGCCGCCGAGCGAGGCCGGCTCAGGGCGGGGACGGCTCTGATATCACGGGGCGAGTTCTCGATCGTGATCGCGGCCCTCGGGGTCGAGCTGGCCGACGGCCCCGAGTTGGGCGCGCTGGCGGCCGCCTACGTCCTCATCACCGCGGTGATCGGCCCGATCGCGGCTCGCTACGCCGACCAGGTCCCGATCCCGTCTCGCTGGGTTCGGGAGCGACGGGCCGCCCGCGTCGCGGCCTCGAGCTAGACGCTACGGCTCGACGACGAGCGGAAGCCCGGTGGCGCACGGCGGCGGTTCGGGGCTCGGGATCGAGGGATCGACGATCTCCACGTGGACGTGCGGCCAATGCGGTGGCGGCGTGAGCTCGTCGATCTGGGACTCGAACGGTAGCTGGGTGGCCCGCGGCGCCACGACCGTGACCCCCGCCTCGACCCGATCGCCCGCGCTGACCTGAACGCCGTCGATGTGCAGCAGCTTCACCTGCCAGCCGGGCCGGTCGTCGGGTTCGATCCAGAGGAAGTCGTCGGAGTACTGGCAGTAGAGCTGGTAGGTACCAGCCCGTAGCACGGTGCCGGTGGCGGGCGCTCGGATCTCGGTGCCGGGCTCGACGACGATGTCGGCCGCGGTGCGCGATCCGGTGCCCCGGTTGCGGGTCTCCATCGTGACCGTCGGTACGGCGCTCTCGATCGGCTCCATCTGCTGGGCGCCCTGGTTGCCCGATTCGTGGAACCCGACCAGCGAGACGGCCGACGAGGGCAGCGCCACCGTGAGCGGGCCCACCGTCGCGAACGGCCCGCCTGGACCCGGCATCGCGGTGGTCTCGATCCGGCGAGCCGCGAAGGTGTCGATCCCGTCGCCGTCGAAGTCGCCGACCAGGAGCTCGTCGCTGGCCCTGCCGTAGCCGATCGTGTGCTGGGCGGGCCCGGATCGGAAGTCGTTGCGGATGTAGATGGTGTTCTGGCGGCGTACGGCGAAGGTGTCGACGCCGTCGTGGTCCCAGTCGCCGACGAGGACCTCGTCACCGGGCGTGCCGTACCCGAACACGACGTCGGCCCGGCCGGTGGTGGTCGAGTTGCGGACGTAGAAGATGTTGCCCCGGCGCACCGCGAAGCTGTCGCGGCCGTCGCCGTCGAAGTCGCCGACGAAGATCTCGTCGGTGCGCTTGCCGTAGCCGAGCACGATGTCGGCCTCGCCGGTCGTGGGCCGGTTCCGGAGGAAGAAGACGTTGCCGCGCCGCACCCCGAAGGTGTCGACCCGGTCGCCGTCCCAGTCGCCGATGTAGACGGTGTCGGTGGCCTTCCCGTACGCCGCAGTGCCCTCGAGCTTCCCGTGCTCGTCGGTGAGGGTGAACACGTTGCCCGATCGTGAGGCGAAGCCCGTCATCCCGTCGCCGTCCCAGTCGCCGGTCGCCACCGTGTCGCGGGGTCGACCGAGGGTGAAGCTGTAGTCGGCCCGGGGCGAGGCGATCCGGTTCGACACGTAGACCTGCGAGCGGCGCATCCACGCCGCGCCCTCGATCGCGCCGCCCTCGGTGTCGGGCTCGTCGGAGGCCGCAGCGCCCGGAATCGTCACGACCCCCGCAGCCAGCATGACCGCCATCGCGGCCGCGAGCCACCGACGGGTGCGGGTGCAACCGGTCCGGTCGCGTTCGAGGGAGGGAGGCCCGGACAAGACGACCAGTATCGCCGAACCGCACCCCGTGCAGGCGTCATCCGATGGGCGAGGCCGGCGGCTACAGGCCCCAGTACCCACGTATGGCGGGGACGTGGCGGGCGATGCGCCCGGCACCGTCGAGGATCACGACGTCGTAGGTCATCAGCTTGCCGGCGTCGGTGTCGATGAGCGCATCCCAGATGACGACGTCGTCGACCGCCCGGAACTCGACGATCTTCTCGAGGTCGTACCGGCCGTGGTTCGCGAGGTAGCGGCCGTAGAACCCCTGGATGTTCAACGGGCCCTTGGCCGCGCCGTCGTAGCGCACCAGCTCGGCGTCGTAGGCGTAGAGCGCTCCGACGGTGTCGAGGTCACCCTCCCCCAGGGCGCCGAGCAGTCGCTCGACCAGCGCGCGGGCACCGTTGCTCATCGCCCACCTCCCGGACTGCGACGCCGTGTGCTCCCAGGATCGCAGACTCCCTGCCGCCACGCGTCGAGCGCGTCGTCCAGCTCGGCCCGGTATCGGGCCACGTTCGCCAGCTTGACCTCGCCGAAGCCGCGGATCTGGTCGGCCAGCGCAGCCAGGGCCACCGCCTCGTCGTAGCGATCGGGCTGCACGCCCGCAGCGATCTCGTCGACCAGCGACTCGTACTCGACGATCAGCTCGCGCTCGATCCGCCGCTCGTCGGTCCGAGCGAACGGGTCGGCGCGCCGCCCCCGTAACCACTTCATGCGCGCCAGCGATCCGAACATCACCTGCGCCGCCCGCTCGGGCATCGCGATCTTGCGGTCGACCCCGACCCTGGCCAACGTCGGGGGCTTCAGCTGGAAGAAGATGCGCGCGTTCGGCCCGAAGCGTCGACGAACCTCCTCGACCAGCTCGGGGCGCCGGTGCAGGCGGGCCACCTCGTACTCGTCCTTGTAGGTCATCAGCTTCGCCAGCTGGTGGGCGACGGTGACAGTCAGCTCGGACCGATCCTGGCCGATCGCCAGCTCTCGACGCCGGAGCCGCCCGATGGTGTCGACGTAGCGCTGGGCCCAGGCCTCGTCCTCGAAGCCGACCAACTCGGGGAGCCGCCACGCCAGGGTGTCCCGCAGCCGGTCGTCGGCGTCGATCGACTCGAGCATGGCGGCCGCAGCACCGGCGAGCCGGGGTGGGCCCTCGTCCGGGGTCGCCACTGCCAGGTCGTCGAGGATGCTGGCGTCGTCGCCGATCTGGCGCCCGAGCCGGAACGCCCGGGTGTTCGTCTCGACCGCGACCCCGTTGAGCTCGATGGCCCGCTCGATGGCGGCCGCGCTCACCGGGAGCAGACCTCGCTGGTAGGCGACGCCGAGCACGACGAGGTTGGCGGCCGGCTGCGACCGGAACACGGACTTGGCGATCGCCTCGGCGTCGATCCAGACGTTGGCGTCGGCTCGCGTGGTCGCGTCGATGCCGCGGCGGAACCGGTCGAGCTCGGGGAAGCGCTCGCGGGTGCGGCGCGACACCATCTGCCCGGTCGGGACCCGTGAGCTGGACACGACGGCGACGGTCCGCTCGGGATCGGTTCGCGCCAGGTTGGCCCGGGACACCCCGGCGACGACGTCGAAGACGAGATAGGTGTCGGCGCCGCCCTCGGCCAGGCGGCTCGCACCCTCGTGGTCGTGTCCGACCCGCAGATGGGAGACCACGGGTCCCCCCTTCTGCGCCAGGCCGGTCTGGTCGAGGGCGGTCGTCGTCTTGCCGTCGAGTAGCGCCGCCGTCGTGAGGAGCTGGTTGACGGTGACGACACCGGTGCCTCCGATCCCCACGGTCAGCAGCGAGGCCGAGTCGGGGACGTCGGGGTCGGGCGGCGGTGGGCGGTCGAGGCCGAGCTGCGCCGCGTCCGGGTCGAGGGGCCGTCGATCGGCCTCGTCGGTCTCGACGGTGAGGAACGCCGGGCACTCGCCGCCCACGCAGGTGAGGTCGAAGTTGCACGACTCCTGGTGGATGCGGGTCTTGCGGCCGAGTGGCGTCTCGACCGGGTGGACGCTGATGCAGTTCGAAATCAGCCCGCAGTGACCGCAGCCGTCGCAGACCGCCTCGTTGATGAACACTCGGGTGGTCGGGGTGGCGAGGCGGCCGCGCTTGCGGCCGCGCCGCAGGTCGGCGGCGCAGGCCTGGTCGTAGACGAGGACGGTCGTGCCCGGCACCTCCCGCAGCTCGAGCTGCACGGCGTCGAGCTCGTCGCGGTGGACGACCCGGGCCCCGGGCGCGAAGTCGGCGTCGTCGGGGTACTTGCCCGGGTCGTCGGCGACCACGACGACGCGGGCCACACCCTCGGCGTCCAGCTCGCGTGTCAGCTCGGGCACGGCCAGCTCACCGGCTGCCTGCTGGCCGCCGGTCATGGCCACGACGCCGTTGTAGAGGATCTTGTAGGTGATGTTGGTCCCGGCCGCGACCGCCTGCCGGATGGCGAGGATCCCGCTGTGGGCCAGCGTGCCGTCGCCGAGGTTCTGGAAGCGGTGGGCCTCGTCGACGAACGGGGCCTGGCCGACCCATTGGGCGCCCTCGCCCCCCATCTGGGTGATGGCGGTGGCCCGACCGTCCATCATCACCGCCATGCCGTGGCAGCCGATGCCTCCTCCCGCGACCGAGCCCTCGGGCACGGTCGTCGAGCGGTTGTGGGGGCAGCCGGAGCAGAAGTAGGGCGTCCGCGACGGCAGGCGGCCCGACCCCACCGACACCGCGATGCGCTCCCGAGGGGCGGCCAGCCGGTCGGCCGGGACCCGTCGGGCGAGCACGCGGCGCAGGGGCTCGACGAGCTGATCGGCCTCGAGCGCGCCGGCCGCAGGAACCAGTGGGCGCCCGGTCTCGTCGCGCTTGCCGACGACCTCGGGGGCGGCGGCCGTGCCGTAGAGGCTCGCCCGGATCTGGTCCTCGACGAAGGGCCGCTTCTCCTCGACGACCATCACCGCCTCGAGCCCGGTCGCGAACGCTCGCAGTCCCCGGGGTTCGAGCGGCCAGATGAGCGCCGGCTTGTGGATCCGGATGCCGAGCTGGTGGAGCGAGGCCTCGGTGTCGATGCCCAGCCGTTCGAGCGCGGTCCGCAGATCGAGGTAGGGCTTGCCGGCGGCGACGAGCCCGAGCCAGGCGTCGTCGGCTCCCAGCCGGCGATCGAGGCCGTTGACGGCGGCGAAGTGCTGGGCGGCGGCGGGACGCTCGACGAACGCCTCGTGCTCCAGTGCGACCGAGCGGGGCGCCAACAGGGCGTCGTCGCAGGTCTGGCGCCACGGCTCACCGTCGAGCAGGTACGGCTCGCGGACGACCTCGATCCGATCGTGGTCGACGTCGACGACGGCCGAGCCGTCGGCGATCTCGGTGTGGACCTTCACCCCGACCCAGGCCCCCGATGCCCTCGACAGCTCGTAGCCGTAGCGGCCCAGGTCGAGCAGCTCCTGCACCGACGCCGGGTAGAGCGTGGGGAGGCCGAGGTCGGCGAAGGCCAGCTCGGACGCCGAGGGGATCGTGGACGACTTGCAGGCCGGGTCGTCACCGGCGACCGCGAGCACACCACCGGTCGGCTCGACCCCGGCGACGTTGGCGTGGCGGATCGCGTCTCCGGCCCGGTCGAGGCCGGGGCCCTTGCCGTACCACATGCCGATCACACCGTCGTGGCGGGGAGCCGGGTGACGGCCCGCTTGTTGCGCGCCCCAGACCATGGTGGCGCCCAGCTCTTCGTTGACGCCGTTCACGAACCTGACGTCGTGGGCCTCCATGATCTCCTGGTTGCTGAGGTAGGCGGCATCGACGCCACCGACCGGGGAACCGCGATACCCGGCGAGCAGGCCCGCGGTGCGCAGGCCCCGTCGGCGGTCGGCGCGCACCTGGTCGAGCAGGATCCGGACGAGGGCCTGGGTACCCGACAGCGAGACGCGTCCGG
>JBFJYB010000124.1:0-7361 GCA_041622835.1 Acidimicrobiales bacterium
GTCGATGGCCGAGCTCCCGGCGTTGGCCGCGACCGTCTGGCCGACGAGGTCCTCGATCGAGTCGTAGGTGCCGGTCCGGACCAGGAACGACTGGTCGTCCCAGAAGTAGGTGATGCTGAAGTCGATGGCCTCGTCGCGGGCCGCCGTGTGGTTCATGCTGGCGATCGACATGTCGACCTGGCCCTCCTGGAGGAAGCTGATCCGCGTCGTCCCGTCGACGACGACCAGCTCGAGGTCGAGCCCGAGCTGGGCGGCCATCGCCCTGGCGAGGTCGACGTCGAACCCGACCCAGGCGCCGTCGGGGTCGATGAAGCTCATCGGCGGGTTGTCGTTGCGCACGCCGATGCGCACCTCGCCGGAGGCGCGGACCGACTCCGCCACCGAGTCGTCGGAGCCGCCATCACCGCACGCAGCGGCGATCGTGGCGGCCAGGAGGATCGCCGCAGTCAGCACGTGGCGTGACCGAGGCTGCGCCTCGGGCCGGGAACGACGGGACTTCATCGGTACTTCCTCAACGACGGCCATCGGGCCCATGGTTCCATCTCAGCCCACCTCCGCGAGCGTGCGGATCAGCCCGCCGCTGGGAATGCGACGCTCGTGCCACCGAGCCAGGACCGAGAAGCCGAACGCCACCACGAAGTAGATGGCGCCCACGGTGAGGTAGGTGGCCACCCAGTGCGGCGCGCTGGTCACGTCGCTGCCGAGGGCGATGCGGGCGGTGGCGGTGAGGTCGGCCACGCCCAGGATGATGACGACCGACGTGTCCTTGAAGAGGGTGATGGCCTGGCCGGTCAGAGCCGGCTGCATCACGCGCAGTCCGTAGGGGAGCTTGATCAGGGCGAACAGCTGCGACCGGCTCGAGCCCAGCAACCGCGCGTCCTCGATCAGTCCAGGAGGTATCGCACGGAAGCCGGTCGCGATGATGTCGGCCTGGTAGGCCGCGCTGTAGAGCATCAGCGCCACGAACGCCGAGCGCAGCGTCGACGGCCCGATGCCGAGCAGGTCGACGCCGGCCATGAGCTGGTGCACGAGCAGCAGGAGGAGGATCAGCGGCACCCCGCGGAACACCTCGACGAATCCCTGACCGAGCCACCGGACGAGCCGATGACGGCTGCCGGTCGCCGGCGCAACCGCGAGGGCCAGCACGAACCCCGCGCCCAGCCCCACCACGGCGAGGATCAGGCTCATGAGCAGCCCGCCGGGGCGCTGGCTGGGAAACCCGATCAGGAAGTTCGGGAGGTTGCGGACGACGAACTCAAGCTGGTCCGACACGGCTCCGGCCCCGATGGAGTACACGATCGATCTGTTGCAGCAGCCCCGACATGGCCACCGACAGGCCCAGGTACACGACCGCGGCCAGCGTCAGGAGCTCGGTGGCCCGGAACGAGGCGGTGATCGACGCCTGCATGGCGTGGAACAGCTCCGGCACGGCCACGAACGAGGCCAGCGCGGTGTTCTTCATGTTGTGGATCAGCCGGGTGCTGATGGCCCCGAACGCGGCCCGCACCCCGTCGGGGAGCAGGAACGACCAGAAGACCGTCCATCGGCCCGCCCCGAGCGAGCGTGCGGCGTCGATCCGTTCGCTCGGCAGGGTGCCGACCCCGGCCCGGAACAGCTCGGCGAGGTGGGCGCCGGTGTTCATGACCAGGCCGATGCAGGCGGCAACGGCGTAGTACGGCAGCGGGAGACCCGTCGCCTTGCCGGCCACCTCCCAGAACGGGTTGTCGAAGAAGATGGTTCGCCGGGCCCCGGCCGGGAACACGCTCGGGAATGCGAAGGCCCAGAAGATGATCTGGATCAACGCCGGCACGTTGCGGAACACCTCGACGAACGTGGCGCCGGCGACGCGTGTGGCACGGGTGCCGCTGAGACGGAGCATCCCGACGCCGACCCCGATGGCGAAGGCGAGCACCGAGGTCACGACGGTGAGCCCGACGGTCACGACCAGCCCGTCGACGAGCACGCGGGCGGTGTGAGCGTCGAGCCAGCCGCTCATGGGGTCCAGTCAGCCATCACTCGGGCGAGAGTGGTACCGGTGGCGCATGCAGGTCCCCACTCACGGTGGGGAAGAACACGTTGCGCTTCCTTCAGAGGCTGTCCCGGACGTCGAGCATCGGGATGTCCCGGCGGCTGAGGTCGTTGAGCGCCTCGAACGGGATCACCGCGTCGATGGCCTCGGCCGCGACCGCCCACGAGTCGAACCAGGCCCGCTCGATGGCGTCGACGTCGTCGACGAGGCGGAGCCGATCGACGTCGAAGGTGGTCTTCATCGCCTTGACCTCGGCCGCCACGCTCTCGGGCGAACGCTGCCGGAAGCCGGTGCCGTGCACCGAGTCGCGACACCAGCCGCAGCCGTGCGGGCAGCCTCGCGACGTGGCGATGGTCAGCGACGAGTAGCCGTTGGTCTCCCTCCACCATTGCAGGTAGTGGTCGATGTCGACGAGGTCCCGCGCCGGCAGGGGCAGCTCGTCGAGGTCCTCGATCGGCGGGCGCGGCTGGTTGACCACGGGGCGGCCCTGGTCGGAGAACGCGATGCCGGGCTCGGCCCGCAGGGCGTCGGTGGTCAGCGACCCCCGGTCCCAGAGGTCGAGCAACCGGACGATGGTCTGCTCCCCCTCGTGATGCACCAGGATGTGGACGGCCGGTTCACGCAGGTAGAGGTCGGGGTGGGTCGTGGCGTCGGGGCCACCGACGACCACGACCGTGCCGGAGTCGGCCGCCGTTCGAGCCAACTCCACGGCCGTGTCCCTGGTCGGCATGAGCGTCGAGATCCCGACCAGATCGGGGCCGGTGGCGGCCAGGGCGGTGGCGAACGACGCCTCGTCCGGCTCGAAGGTCCCGTCGAAGATCGCGACCTCGTGGCCGCGCTCGCGGACGTAGGCGGCCAGGGACAGCAGCCCCAGCGGGAAGTAGGTGCTCGCCGACGCCTGCTCGGCTGGGCTCTCGGCCAGGAAGAGCGGGTTGACGAGCAGGATCGTGGCCACGACGCGTCGAGCTTAGGACACGAGCGGACGCGACCTCCCGGCGCTCGCCGCCACCGATGATCGCCAGGCCCACGTGGCGACGACGACCAGGAGGACGAGGCTCGGGTACCACTCGAGCCGACGCACCCACTCGAGCTCGCCGAAGCGCGCCGGATCGCGGTAGGTCAGGTACGAGAAGCCGACCGCGGCCCCGAGGTAGATCCACGGCGCCAGCCACCACCACTGCCGTGCGGGCTCGTCGGCGGCCGGCGTGAGGAACGGGAGCAGCGCCACCAGGATCAGCAGGTACCAGGGGTGGAGGATGCTGGTGAGCACCACGTACCCCATGAGGGGCACCGCCATCAGCCGCAGCGCGTGGCGCGGCTCGTCGACGTGCCTGGCCCGCCGCCAGACCTCGACCACCAGCGACGCGAGCACGACACCCACGACCAGCCGTGCCGCCTCCACCGGGTCGGCTGCGCCCAGTTGCTCCAGCCAACCCCGGACCCAGTGGAAGACCCCGCTGTTGAAGCTCACCTCCTGCACGAACGCCCGCGACGACCCGAAGACCCCGGTCCTGGTGACCTCGCCGGTCAGCCCCCACCCGGCGGTCACGCCGAACGGGACGAGGATCGCGGCCAGAGACACCCCGAGGACCGTGCGCTGCGACCACGACCACCGCCACCACAGCACCGGCAGCAGGAGGAGCGGCAGCGGCCGGGTGAGGGTCGCCAACGCCAGTGCCACCGGCGCCGCCCAGCCCGGCCCGCGGTGCTCGCGCTGGATGCTCAGAGCCACGGCGAGAAGCGCCAGGGCGATCATCGCCGCGTCGAGGTGGGCCGAGTGGGCGACCTCGACGATGACGAGGGGGTTCCAGAGGTAGAGCATCACCCGGCTCCTCGGGAGCCCGGCCCGGCCCAGCAGCACCACGATGAGCACGGCGGCGGCGACGTCGAAGGCCACCATCACCGCCTGCATCGTCCAGGGCTCGGACGGCAGGACCAGTGCGCTGCCGGCGAACACGAGCTGCGCGGCCGGCAGGTACGGCGTGCCGAAGGTGGGGTTGTTGGCCAGCGCCCGAGCCTCGATCTCGTACTGATCCAACCGAGCGTCGTCGAGGGTGTACCCGTAGGGGTTCACGCCCTGCGTGGCCACGTGACCGTCCCACAGGTAGCGGTAGACGTCGTCGCTGAGCGTCGGGGTGGTGAAGAGCAGCACGAGGCGGAACACGAGGGGGACGAGCCAGAGCCAGCGCCACGGGATGCCTCGCCGCTCGTTCCACCACAGCGCGACCACGAAGCCGGCCACCGCGAGCAGGTAGAGGGCGATCGTCCACGGCGTCGAGCGGCCTCGCAGCGTCCCGGTGGTCGCGTCGACTGCGACCATGCCCCCGTAGGCCGCCGCTGACAACACGACTGCGGCGACCAGGCCCCAGCTCGACCGGAGGGCGGCGAACGTCCCGCTCACCGAGGCAGGTTCCCGCGGACCTCCTGCCACCGCAACCTGGGGCGGAGATCAGACGAGGTCGGTCACCAGTTGGCGCGCGCCCACGAGACCAGGTTGTTCATGGCGTTTCCCCCGGCATCGACGTTCACCCGCGGGAAGCTGAAGGGGAAGTGCCATTCCGTCTCGTCACCCGAGTGGGTGCCGACGATGTAGGGCCCGTCGTTCCACCACGCGAACAGCGGCCCGCCGGAGTCGCCGCCGGTCACGTCGCCGTCGTGCTCCACCTCCATGCCCGGCGAGTCGGAGTCGGTGTCGTGCACGACGATGCCGTTCTGCCAGTTGGGCCGGTTGCCGCTCACCGCGGCGGCGTACCCGCAGTGCGTCCAGTAGGGCGAGCCGTTCCAGGAGTTGCTGTAGACGCGTGAGCCGAAGTACCCGAGCGAGAGCGGCGACTGCAGGCGCATGACCGCGGCGTCGTAGCCGGTGACACTGCCCGAGGAGTCGTAGCCGTAGGCGTTGGTCACCCAGCGTTCGAAGCCGGTCCCGTAGATCGACGTGCCGTCGTAGTTGGCGGGGACGAACTTCGCCTTCCACGATGCGGCACCCCACGGGACCACGTGGCCGGCGGTGAGGATGGCCCGATTGCTGATCAACGCGCCGGAGCCCCACCAGGCCCAGCCGGCGGCACTCGCGTCGTTCCACACGTACACCCGTCCGATGCAGTGCCACGGATACCCGGAGGGGTGGTACACGACCCGGTTGTCCCCTCCCACGACGACGTTCGGACGTACCCGGCGGTCGCCGGAGAGCCGGGTCAGCTCTCGCTGGCGGGCCGGGGCCGCGACACGCGGGTGGTAGGCGACCCCGCCTCCCCAGTCGGGGGCCTTGGGTTCGGCCAGCCCCCTCGCCTCCGGGATGTTCGAGTCCCGCTCCCCCTGGGCGACGACACCCTCGACGATGCCGGGCCGCAGCCGCAGCCCGGACTCGGTGCGCGCCGCGGTCTCGAGTACCTGCGAGGCGTCGAGCCGGTCGCCTTCCAGGCTGCTGAAGGTCAGGTTCCAGCTTCGCCCCTCGTCGAGGAAGTCGTCAGGGATCGGGGCGTGCTCGTTCTCGCGCCGTGCGACCTCGTCGGGATGGATCGGGGAGTCATCTCGGGCCATCGGATCGGACCTCCACATCGGGCGGCGTGCCGCACGCCGCCATGAGTCGTCGCCCGTCTACCAGCCGAGCTTCCGGTCCCCCGGGCCCGCCGGTCCGCCCCCCGAACCGCCGAGCGCCTCGCATCAGCCACTGATCGCCGTTCTACACGAGCGCAGCGACCGGGGAAAGCGGGGCGACACCCCCTGACCCACCGGCACCGGATCGTGCCAACATCCCCTGGCGGCAACAGCACTCGAGATGGGAGATGGCGCGGTGGAGACGACCAGAGCACCGGCCCGGAACCAGTCGGCCTACGACGCGGTCGTGATCGGGACCGGCCAGGCCGGGCCACCGCTGGCCGCCCGGGCGGCGGAGGAGGGATGGCGCGTGGCGATCGTCGAGCGCCACCTGCTCGGTGGCACGTGCGTCAACGCCGGCTGCATCCCGACCAAGGCGCTGGTCGCCAGCGCCCGGGCGATCCACATGGCCCGGCGGGGCGCCGAGTTCGGCTTCGACGTCGGCGGCGAGCCGGTGGTCGACATGGCCAGGGTCAAGGCCAGGATGAAGGCGATCTCGGGGAAGTCCAACGAGCGGCTGGGGCGGTGGATCGACTCGATCGATGCCGTCGAGCTCGTCCGCGGTCATGCCGCGATCGAGAGCCCCGATCGGGTCGTCGTCGGCGATCGGGTCCTCGAGACCGAGCGGATCTTCCTCAACGTCGGCGCCCGGCCGCGGGTCCCCGACCTCGCCGGCGTGGCCGACGTCGACCACCTGACCAGCACCAGCATCATGGAGCTCGACGAGGTCCCCGGTCATCTGGTCGTCGTCGGCGGGAGCTACATCGGTCTCGAGTTCGCCCAGATCCATCGCCGGCTGGGCGCCGAGGTCACGGTGATCGAGAAAGGCCCGCGACTCATCTCCCGCGACGACCCCGACGTCTCCGACGCGGTGAAGGCGGTGCTCGAGTCCGAGGGGATCCGGGTCCGCCTGAACGCCGAGTGCATCGGGTTCGAACCGCACCCCGACGGCGTGGCGGCCACCGTGGAGTGCGCCGACGGCCCCCCGGAGGCGGTCGGGTCCCACCTGCTGCTCGCCGTCGGGCGGGTTCCCAACACCGACGACCTCGGGCTCGACCAGGTCGGCGTCGAGACCGACGAGCGCGGCTTCGTCACCGTCGACGATCAGCTCAGGACCAGCGTCGACGGCATCTGGGCGCTGGGCGACTGCAACGGGCTCGGGGCCTTCACCCACACGTCCTACAACGACCACGAGATCGTGGTGGCCAACCTGTTCGACCACGACCCTCGCCGCGTCTCGGACCGGATCCCGTGCTACGGGCTGTTCGTCGACCCGCCGCTCGGTCGGGTGGGTATGACCGAGGCCGAGGCGCGCGCGAGCGGCAGGAACGTGCTGGTCGGGACGCGGCCGATGCGCCACGTCGGGCGGGCCGTCGAGATGAGCGAGACCGCCGGCTTCATGAAGTTCCTGGTCGACGCGGACACCGACGAGCTGCTGGGCGGCGCGATCTTCGGCGTCAACGGCGACGAGGTGGTCCAGAGCCTGCTCGACGTGATGTACGCCAGGGCGCCGTACACGACGATCTCGCGGGCGATGCACATCCACCCCACCGTCGCCGAGCTGGTCCCGACCACGCTCCAGAGCCTGGCGCCGCTCGCCGACTGAACTGGACCTCGCGAGGCCGGGACCTCTGTCCCTGTTCACGGGCTGTCCGGCGCGCGAGGCTTCGGACATGAAGGCCATCGAGAGTCACCTCTGGAAGGTCGAGTTCGAGATCCGGGAGGATCCCGACAC